>JAESSZ010000265.1 GCA_016763875.1 Nannocystaceae bacterium | reverse complement strand
CCGACGCCGATCCACGGCCGCCGGCGGCAAGACGCGATGGCGCCGATGAGCGCGAGGCCGAGATCGCTGGCTTTTCCTGGGTGAGTCCGACTTTGGCCGGGCTTCCCCGCCCAGGGCGCAGCGGTGACCTCGCCAGCGACCTGGCGTTCGTGGCCTCGCAGGATGTGCACACGCTCGTGTCACTCACCGAGGCCGGCCTGCCGAAAGATACCGTCGCCGGGCATGGGATGGCGTCGCAGCACATTCCGGTCGTCGACTTCCAGCCACCCACACAAGCGCAGTTCGACCGTTTCCTGGCGCTGCTCGCCGAAGCGGCCGACACCAAGACCAAGATAGCCGTGCACTGCGAGGCCGGACGAGGACGAACGGGCACCATGCTTGCCGCCTCGTTCATTGCCGGCGGCATGACGGCCGACGAAGCACTGACCGTGATCCGGCGACTGCGTCCGGGGTCGGTCGAGACTCCGGGTCAAGAGCAGGCGCTGGCCGAGCTGGCGTCCCGCTTGCGCAGCGCCCACGATTAGGGGCGGCTACGCTCGTCTGCTGGCGCTTGCTCGTTCCAACATCGACCCGGAAGCACGTCATCGATGAATGCTTCGATGGCCGCCTCGATCTGCGGCGCGTGGCCAAAGAGGCTGCCGTGGGTGCCACCCGGAATGACGACGAGTTTACTGCCTGGCGCCGCGGCGTGAATTGGGCGACCGACACGGTCCAGCGGGGCAAATACGTCGCGTTCGCCCGCGATCACCAGCAGTGGCATCGGGAGGTCCGCCAGCACGTCGCTGGCGTCGTGCGCCCCAGCGGCAAGCACGATATCGGCCACCGTTGCGGGGTCGAGACGGGCGAAGTGATCGATGTACGCCGCGATGTCGTCGGGTCTCGTCTCGCACCCAAACAAGCCAGCGAGCCGACCCACTCGGTACGCCAACGGTGCCCGCATGCCGAGGTGCATCGCCCGGTGCAGAACTTTTCTCGCCGCTCGCGGCGTCCCTTTGAGTGCACCCTGCGCCACCACGCCACCCACACGCCAAAGCGCCCGGTCATACACCCGCCCGGAAGTTCCCAACAGCGACACGACCGCGGGGAATCGGTCGGGGTCGGTGCGGCACGCCTCTAGCGCGACTTGGCTGCCCATCGAAAACCCGGTGACCGGAGCGCGCGCGACGTCGGCTGCGACCATCACCCGACCGAGATCGTCGGCCATCGCTTCGATACTCGTGCCGGCCCGCGTCCGCGCCGCCTCACTGTCGCCGTGGCCCTTGTAGTCCCACAACACGACCCGGTAGCGCGACGCCCACTGCGGCAAGATCTTGGCCCAGAAGAAGTTCGACGTTGATACGCCGTTGACGAGCACCAGCGGCGGTCCCTGCCCCACGGTGTGAAACGCCAGCCGCGTACCGTCGGCCGCGGCGACCGTGCCGTGTTCGGGATCGAGCTGAGGGTAAAGCGTCTTCATGCCTTCCTGTCGCAGGGTCGGCCGCTCACAGCAAAGCGTCAATCGCAGCCTCTACCGCGGCTAGCACCTTCGCAAACGGCACCTCACTCAAGCGTCCGAACGCCGGGTTCGACCGTAGACGCGCTCGCGTAATCCGCGGCGAGGTAACCCCGCAGAGCAGACGAGCCACCGCCCGGGCGTCGGGAAGAGCCTGGGGCTTTTCACTGCGCAGCGCCAAGGCGGCGTCGATAGCAGTCGCATCGATCGCAAGCCCCGGCCGGGCGGGAACAACGGCGGCGCCGCCACCCCGCTCACACCACGAGCAGTGTCCGCATGCCTCCTCGCGAATATCCGAGAACCGTTTGCAGAGCAGCGTCACTTGGCAGCCGTCGTGCTCGGCCAGGGCGACCACCTCGCCGATTCGTGTGATCTCGGAGGTCTCGCGGGCGTACACGCGCTGTAGTTGTGCTTCGACGACGGCGTCGAAGTCGGTAACGACGCTGACCCGGCGGTAGCGCCTCCGAAGCGCGGATGCGCGGACCTCAAGCAAGCCCTGGTCCGACAACCAATCGAGCGCAGTCACGATCCGCGCCCGCGATTGGCCCAGTGCCGCCGCCGCCGCTTCCGGGTCCATGTCGTACCAGCTGCGTGCCTTGCGTCCCTGCTGCAGCAGCGCAGTCACGAATTGGCGCCGCTCGCCCTCGAAACGTCGGCCGATCTCTGCGACCGGCGTCAGCGGCCGAAAGCGATACTGCGAGTAAAATGGCGTGCCTCCCTCGAGCAGGCCGTCGAGCTCCAGATAGGTCAGCAGTGTACGCACGACGAGCGGTCGGATGTCGTGGTCCTGAGACAGTTCGTACTCGCTGACGTGAAACCATCCGGGCTCTCCGTTGAGCATCTGATCCAACAGCGAGCGCACCGCTGCATCGCCGGGTGTATCGCCGTATGCGAAGTTCTCGAGCGCAGCCAAGTCGGCGTGACAGACCAGCATCTCGCAGGTCGACGCCTCACCGTCACGTCCCGCGCGGCCCGTCTCCTGCGCGTAGTTCTCGAGGCTCTTGGGCAGGTTGTAGTGGTACACGAAACGAATGTCGGACTTGTCCACGCCCATCCCAAAGGCGATGGTCGCGACGACGACACCAACATCCGAGGCATGAACCAGTCCTGGATGGTCGAGCGCTCCTCTGAGGCAAGGCCCGCGTGGTACGGGCGAGCCTGCATTCCGAGGGCGACGAGCTGGGCGGCGACTCGCTCGGCGGTCCGTTGCTGCGTCACGTACACGATCGTCGGGCCGGCCGATCGCTCTGAGAGCTGACTGGCCAGGTACTCGTCACGGTCGTCCTCGCTGACCGGCGTGGCGAGCAAGCGCAGGTTGGGGCGGTAAAAACCGGTTCGCACCGCGCACTCGGGCTCGATCGAAAGCGCCTCGCGAATGTCGATGAGCACCCGCGTGGTCGCGGTGGCGGTCAAGGCGAGTACACGCTCAGCCCCGCACTCGCGCGCGAAACCAGCGAGCTTGAGGTAGTCGGGACGAAAGTTATGTCCCCACTCCGAAATGCAATGCGCTTCGTCAACCGCAAAAAGACCGATCGACACGGTAGCGATGGCTTCGCGAAAGCGCTCGTTGTTGAAGCGCTCGGGCGCGACGTACAGCAGCTTGACGGCCCCCGAGTGCACGTCCGCCATGACCGCGCTGGCGGCCGCCGGACCAAGCGAGGAGTCGAGTCGCCGGGCGGCGATCCCTCTGCGTTGCAACCCGTCAATCTGGTCCTTCATCAGGGCGATGAGCGGGGAAACAACGAGCGTCAACCCGTCAATCAGCAACGCGGGCAGCTGGTAGCACAGCGACTTGCCGCCGCCCGTGGGAAAAACCGCAGCCGCAGAGCGACCCGCGACCAGGTGCTCGATGACCTCCAGCTGACCGGGGAGGAAGTCGGTCAGTCCAAACCTATCGCGCAGGATCTCAGTCGGAGAGGGCATCTCACACATGGTGTAGCACTACATCGATGACGATCCCCGCCACGTAGTACGCACCGAATCGCCGCGCGTGCACAAACGTCAGGGCAACAAAATACAGCGGCCAAACCCCAGGCGGCCAGCCGGCCGGGGCGTGCTCGGGCCGGGGCTTGCGCAGCGCATTGTTGGCGCGGGTCATCACGCTCGAAGCGCTCAGGACGATCAGCACGGGCATCATGAAGTAGCCGGTCGCAACCAACCACACGACCACGCCGTATTGCGCCACCAACATCACACGCACCGCCAGGCGCGAGGTCTTCTCTCCGAGCAAGACCGGGAGTGTGCGTATGCCCTTGCTACGGTCTTGGTCCAGCTTGTCGATGTGCTTACCGAAGATGACGGTCGTCGCTCCCAGCGACAGCGGCAGGCTCGCCAGGATCACGTCGAGATCCCAGTGTCCCGACAGGACGTAGTAGCCCCCGCCAACCATCAGCGGCCCCCACACCACAAGGACCGCCAACTCGCCCAATCCAATGAACTTCATCGGCCACGTGTAAAACAGCACGAACATCAACCCGACGCCCATCAGCGCCAACGTGGCGCCACCACGAAGCACCACGAGGGTCAGCCCGGCGGCGACCGCAACGCCCAGCGTCACCGCGATGTACCGCAGCATCGTCGCCTTCGTCATGAGCCCATGTTCCAACGGCTGAGGGCCGTACTGCGCGCGGAAGTAGTTGCCAGCGTCGACCCCCTTGGCGTGGTCGGTCCAATCGTTGATCAGATTGTTCGCGGCGTGGGCAAACACGAGCCCCAAGGTGACAAGGACCCACACCGTGGCGTCGAAGCATCCGTCACGATACGCGAGCAGTCCGGCAACCGTCGCCGAGACCAACGTCATGACCAACACCGCCGACCGCGTCGCAATGAGCCAACGCGCGATGATGTCGTACTCGGCCCACTGTTGTTTGGTGACCGCGGGGATGACCTGCAGCGCCTCGATCCAGATGCCCAGGCGGTCCTTCATCGGCGAGCAGTGTACAGCGACGACAGCGAGACGTCCCGCGTCCAAGCATGGCAGACCACACAGTTCGCTTCGTCGCTCGGCCACGGCGGCATCAGGTCCATGTCGCCAGAGT
>JAESSZ010000264.1 GCA_016763875.1 Nannocystaceae bacterium | reverse complement strand
GACTCCGACTCCGACTCCGACTCCGACTCCGACTCCGACTCCGACTCCGACTCCGACTCCTCGGCGGAACGGTCCGGCATCGTCTCAGCCCCGCCCTGCAACGACATTTGCGGGGCCTTTTTGTCCGACGGACCGGTACCGGTCCCAAAACTTAGAGTCTCATCGTAGCTCGCGAGCGCGTTCCGGGCGTCTTCCTCGGTTGCAGCGAGTTCGATCTCCAGCCTAACCGCCCCTTCCTCCTGATACACCCGGGCGACCCCCATCCGGACGAGTTCGAGGATGGACATCAGGGTCACGACCAACATCGAACGAAGTTCCTGCTCCGAGTCCCAGTCTCGCTCGAGGAAGAGTGTCTCGAAGTCGACACGTCGACGCTCGATGAGGACGACCGTAAGCTGCTCCATGCGCGACGCCACCGAGATCGTCTCCATGACGACGTCGTGACTCTTTAGGATCCGAGCACGGTCGAGTACCCTGTGAAACGCCTCGGCGAGGCGGTACAGGGTGATCGGAGCCAGTCCAGCGTCCATCGGCGGAAGGTCGATCGACTGCCCACGCGGGAAGGTGTCACGCCCTTGGACCGGAAGCCGATCCAGTTCATCGGCCGCAGCGCGATACTTCTGGTACTGCAGCAAGCGCGCCAGTAACTCCTCGCGAGGATCCGGCCCGCCTTCGATCTCGGCGTCGGGGCTATCTTCGGTCGGCTCGGACGGGACCAACTCGCGGCTCTTGAGGAACGCGAGCGTCGCTGCCATCACCAGGTAGTCCCCGGCAACCTCAAGGTCTAGCGCACGCATCACGTCGATGTACTCGAGGTACTTGGCGCAGACGAACGAGATCGGGATGTCGAGGATATCCAGTTCGTGGCGGCGAACGAGGTGCAGCAGCAAGTCGAGCGGACCCTCGAAATGCTCAAGTTCTACGGAACACACGCCATCGTCCGTCCCGCCCTCGGCCTGCAAAAGCGGCCGCAACAATGTCGGACCCACCGAACTCGGCGTTGGCCTTGACCTTGACGTGTCGGTCGCGGCATCGCCCGCCGCCGACTCGCCCACCGCAGTCTCTGTGGCCGGACCTGTGGCTGGATCTGTGGCTGGATCTGCAGCAGGCGCGGAACCCGGATCTGCAGCCGCTCCCGGATCGCTCACCGCGTCCGCCGCCTGTTCGCTCGGCGAATCACTCACGCGCGCACTCCGTGGACCGGCCGGCCCGCGCTACCCAACAATTGCCAGCAGGGCCTGTTGCCCCAGCGCGACGATGGGACCCAGGATGAAACCGAGCACCGACGGTACGCCCAACGCAAAGGGGGCGACGATCAACACGATGAGGATCATCCCGCCGTACTGCCCGAGAAAATCGTCGATGTGTTGGTACTTGGGGCCGAGCAGCCAAGCGAGAACCTTCCCGCCGTCGAGCGGGTGGATCGGGAGCAGGTTGAACGCGAACAGGATGAGGTTGAGGTAGTAGTAAACGCCCAGCGGATGATCAAACCCGACGACAGAACGGCCATCGAGCACCCCTGCGGACGACAGCGCGAAGATCAGCAGCAGGGCCACGGCGGCCTGCACCAGGTTTGATAGCGGGCCCGCGAACGCCACCAGGGCCATGCCTGCGCGCATGGTCACCTTACGGGTGTAGTTGCGCGGCTGCGTCTCGACCGGTTTGCCCCACCCAAACAACATCCCGTGGGCGAACAGACCCATGATCAACGGCAACGCGAGCGTGCCTATCGGGTCCATGTGCGCTATCGGGTTGAGCGTCAGCCGGCCCTGGCCCTCCGGCACCGGGTCGCCGAGTTTGTGCGCGGCGTAAGCATGCGCAAACTCGTGCACCCCGATCGACAGGATCATGCAGATGACGAAAATCCCCGCACTGCGGAGGTTTTGGGAGGAGATCGCGACGAGGACACCTGCCGGCATCGCTGTCGATCCGATGAGAACGTTGAAGAGGCTACCCACGGTGCAGGGTCGGACGTCGGCGGGGGCGGCCTGGTTTCGGCAGCGGCCCACACCCAGCGACCCCGAGAGTGTGTCGACACCTCGGCCCTCGGGCAAGTCCGAGGGTCGCGGTTAATGCGCGACTCGACTGCAGCGCGTTTGAATCGGCGCCGCGGTGGTCTCAGCCGGCTCGTTTCAGCAGTCCGGGCTGTTGGCCTGGGTCGTCCAGGTGTCGGGCACATCGGCGGGTGCGGGGTTCACAATGCCGGCCCCCACGCAATTGATGCTCTCGTAGCAGAGCTCCGGGTTGTGCGCGATCGCCAGAGTCGAGCCGATCCCCAAGAGGCCCTTGAAGCCGTCGATGTTGGTCAACGTCGGATTGTCCCGGACCGTGATGTTCCCGAAGATGAACTTCAGCGAGTCCCAGCCCTCGATGCGGTCCATCACCTCGTTCTTGTTCATGACCACCGAGTGGAACAACTCCACGGGCGGGCCGTTGCCGCCACAAACGACGCCTGGCTCTTCGCACTCCGGGTTGGGAGACCGAGAGACCTCCTCGACGTTGTTCATGCCGTTGAACACCGTGATCGCATTGTTGTTCGTGAAAATGAAGTCCCCGCCGAGCACCGTGAGGTTGTCCAGAGCGGACGCATCGACCAAAAAGTCGTTGCCGAAGATCGTCAACGTCCCCGTGATCTCGGTGACACAGTTGAGGAAGTCGAGGTTGTTGTAGTTGGTGCGATTGATATCGACATCACCGTTGATCACGTTGATGCCCTCAAGGCTGTCGATATCGTCGAACTCCGTGCCTTCATCGATGATGAAGTACGTGTCGTCCAGCGTCTGTGTCGCGTTGGCGCAGTCGAACGTGGGAGGGTCCTCCCCCATCCCGGTCGGCACGCTGCCCGATTCTGAGCCGGTGTCCTCGACCCCGCCGCTGGTGCCACCGTCGTCATCGCCGTCGTCATCGTCGCCGTCGTCATCGCCGTCGTCGCCGTCGTCGCCGGTCGCGGCACTCGCCGCCGTGGCGTCGTTGCCCCCGTCGTCGTTGCCGCTGTCACAGCCACCAAGGATGAGCGCGCACGCTGCCGCCGTCCTTAGACCAATGTTGATCGCCTCGAGTTTCAAATTTGTGCCCTCCTGTTGCCGTTTGTGAAGACGGCCTCCCAAACCTAATCCGCGGAGGTGTCGTTTTGCAAGCCTAGGTGAACAATTGCGCTAGCGGCGCAGTTGCCACTGCCACGGTGGGCCAGCCACTCGCGCGCCAACGGACCGCTTACGCGCGCGGATGGTGACGCTTGTACGCTGCGCGCAGGTGACCGTCGCTGACATGTGTGTAGATCTGGGTCGTCGAAATGTCAGCGTGGCCCAACAGCGCCTGAACAGAACGTAGGTCAGCACCCCCTTCCAGAAGGTGCGTCGCGAAACTGTGGCGCAACTTGTGGGGGGAGATCGACCGAACGATGCCCCCCGCACGCGCATGCTCACGCAATCGCAGGAACCACCCCTGGCGAGTGAGACGGCCGCCGCGTTGATTGATGAAGACCGCGTGCACCGCACGTCCCCCCGGGCGCGACAAACGCCGCAGCATCTGCTGCCGTCCTTCGCCCACCCACAGGGCGACAGCGGAGACCGCGGGCGCGCCCAGGGGCACGTAGCGTTGTTTGTCTCCCTTGCCGGTCAACAGCACGAGCGCCCGGTCGAGATGGAGCTGGGCCCGGTCCAATCCCACCGCCT
>JAESSZ010000005.1 GCA_016763875.1 Nannocystaceae bacterium | reverse complement strand
TGCAATGAGCGCTATTAGCGCAGAGGGGCGGGGGATCCACCGAGGAACTGCGTTTCGAGGACTTCAGCGCACTGGTACCGTCGTGCCGAGATGGCGGCTGGACTGCAACAAACACTTCGTCTTCGCGGCCGCTCGGCCCGTGCGGGCCTCATCCTCGCACTCGTCGCCGTGGCGAGCCCGATGGCAGCCTCGTCTGCGCACGCCATCGAGCCGTTCACCGACGGCAGCGCGGCACTCGTCAACGGCTCGATGACCAGCGGCGTGGCGCTGGGCATCACCGACATGAACAACGACGGCCTGGACGACATCGTTCGGTTGGACGACACCCAGTTCCTTGAGATCGAGTACCAGCAGCTCGACGGTAGCTTTGAACGCTACGAATTCGGCGAGGTCGGCGGGTCGTCGTGGAGCCTCTCGCTGGGCGACGTCAACAACGACGGGTACACCGACATCTTTACCGGTGGTGCCTACAATGGCCTCAAGGTCCTCACCGCCAGTGCGGACGGCACGACCTTTACATCCGTAACGCTGGAAACGCCGCCCGACAGCCCCGGTTTTCCGCCGCCTGGGGTGTTTCTGCAGTGCTCCAACTTCGTCGACATCGACAATGATGGTTCGCTGGATGTCTTCGCCTGTCACGACAACGGCCTCTCGGCGCCATACAGCAACGATGGCACCGGGGAGTTCACGTATGCGCCGGGCTTGATCAGCGCGGTGTCGACGATCCCGTCGGACAACTCCGGCAACTACGGCTCGATCTGGAGCGACTACGACAACGACGGCGATCTCGACCTGTACATCGCCAAGTGCAGCCTCGGAAACAACGATCCGCTTAGTGGGCGGCGAACCAACCTGTTGTTCCGCAACGAGGGCAACGGTAACTGGACCGAGGTGGCGGAGTCGGCGGGTCTGCGACCGTTGGCGCAATCATGGTCGCTGGACTTCGGCGACATCGACAACGACGGGGACTTCGATGCGTTCCTGATCAACCACGACCAGCTCAGCATCCTGTATCGCAACGACGGGCCGGGGGAGGCGATCGGGACCTTCACCGAGATCACCGCCAGCGCGGGCATCGCGGCCGATCTCGGCAGCATGGGCAATGGCATCCAGAACCACTTCGAAGACTTCGACAACGACGGCTTTATCGACCTCCTGGTCACGGGCAACGACGGTCAGCATCGCCTGTTCATGAACAACGGCGATCTGACGTTCACGCGGGCCGTCGACCCGTTCCCAACCGGTGGCCTCGGTATCCACAGCGCGGTGGTCGGCGACCTCAACAACGACGGCCAGATGGACGTGCTTGCGGGTTTTGCGTTCAGCTACAACAGCCCGAGCGATAACCCCGACCGCCTGTTGCTCAACCCGGGCAACGACAACAACTGGATCGCCTTCCGACTGCACGGTGACCAGAGCAACCGTAGTGCCGTGGGCGCGCGGATCGAGATCACCGGGCCCTGGGGAACGCAGGTCAGAGAGGTTCGCGCGGGCGAGAGTTACGGCATCAGCAATACGTTGATGCGTCACTTTGGCCTCGGCTCAGTCGAGGCCATCGACACCGTCACGATCAGCTGGCCCTCGGGGCAAGTCGACACGTTCGACTACGCCGCGGTCAATACCGTGCATGACGTGATGGAAGGCTGTCCCGAGACGTTTTACGCAGACGGCGACGGCGACGGTTTTGGGGACGCGCGCATCACCGCGGAAGGCTGCGTGGCGCCCGAGGGATACGTCGTGCTGGGCACCGACTGCGACGATGCCGACGAGAACAATTTTCCTGGTAATCCTGAGGTTTGCGACACCGCCGACAACAACTGCAACGGTGAGGCCGACGAAGACGTCGAATGTTCTGGCACCTCAAGTGGCGGCGGCTAGGAGACCGGGGATACTGGCGGTACCGACACCGGTGGCGCCGCGCAAGACAGCACGGGCAGCGCCGAGGACACCGCTGGAGCGTCCGGCGTGGCGACGACGTTACCCCCTCAAGGCGACGATAGCGGCACGGGCGATGGCACCAGTGGCGCCGCGACCGATGACGACAGCGACGACGGCTGCGGCTGCCGGTCCCGCGGGCAGGGCGGTACGGGGTGGCTCGGTCTGCTCTTACTCCCGTTGATCCTTCGGCGTCGCCGCCGTGTCACCCTGTAGGCGTCCGATGTTGGCGCACTCTTGGCGTGTCGGCCGGTCTGTCGCAGGGGCTGTCGCGTGGTCTGTTGTGTCGGGGGCGGCTCTACTGTCGCCGGCGACGGCACAGGCGGCTCCGACAACGAGCCTGACCAACCCCTTGTTCGGGCCTAGCAACTGCGAGTTTTGCCACCTCTACGATAACGCCGACGTCGACAGCGATGACGCCCCTTACGCGCCGCTGCGAACCTGGCAGGGTTCGCTCATGGCCAACGCCGCCCGCGATCCAGTGTTTTGGGCCGGGGTCGCGGTTGCCGACGCCGATGCGCCCGGCGAGACGGAGCTTTGCATTCGTTGTCACTCGCCTCGGGCGTTCTTGGAGGGCAACGGTGGTGCCACGGCCATGGACGATCTGACGCCAGCCCAGCAAGAGGGCGTCGAGTGCATGCTGTGCCACCGGCTCGTCGAGGACCTGGAGGTCGAGCCCGGCAATGCGATGTACTCGCTGGACGATGTGGTCGTGGGAACCAACGTGCCGCGACGGGGGCCGTGGGATTTCACCGATGGCGTGCCCGAACCGCCGCACTCATGGATCAACGATCCGTACATCGGCACCTCGCGGATGTGCGGGACCTGCCACGATGTGACGACGGAGCGCGAGCGCGTCGACGACGCTGGCGTCGGCCTCGGCGTTACCTTCAACGAACAGCGGACCTACAGCGAGTGGGTCAATAGCGCGTACGCTGTCCCGGGCGAGGACTTCGTCAGCTGTCAGGACTGCCACATGCCGCAAGTGGTCGACATGCCGGGATGCGCGCAGTTTGCCAACTTCTATAGCCATGCGACGGGGGGCAGGCGCCACGATTTAGTCGGCGCCAATCGCTTCGTGGTGCAGTTGCTGCAAGAGGAGTACGGATCGTCAGGCACCAACGCCATCGCCGACGCGTTCTTCGAGACAACGCTCGAGTCGATGGGCGCATTTTTGCCCACGGCCGCGTCGCTGGCCGTGGACGGGCCATCTGACGTTGATCTGAGCGATGGCTTGGCGGGACTGGCGGTCACCGTGACCAACAACAGCGGCCATAAGTTGCCGTCGGGTTACTCCGAGGGCCGTGTGATGTGGCTCGAGGTCGTCGCGGAGTACGGCGGGGAAGTCGTGGCCAGCTCGGGCGCGTGGGACGGCCGCGGCGGGATCCAACAGGACGCCCAGCTGCGGACGTATCAGGCGATCGGCGAGGACTTTGCCGACGGGACCACGTTCCATCTGCTGCGCAACAACCATTGGGTGGTGGATTCACGGATCCCTCCGTTGGGGTTGCTCCCCGATCTGCAGACCGATCCCGTTGGCGACCGCTACACGCTCCAGGGCGATGGCACCTGGCCAAACTTCGATCAGCACACCTACGCGTTCGACGGGCTTGCCGACATCGTGGATGTGACGCCTGCGGACGGTACGGACGATCTGCTGACGGTCACCGTGCGGCTGCGGTATCTGATCAACACGCCCGAATACATCGACTTCCTCGGCGACGAAGGACTGGCGGCCGGTGCCGATGTGGCGACGTTGTTCGATCTTGCGGGCGGCGCTCCGGCAATGACGATTACCGAGCAGGTGCTCGAGATCCCGATTGTCGGATTCGGTGCTGTCGTGGGGACCACGGGCGCGGCTTCGAGCTCTGGTGCGAACACGACCGGGGACTCCAGCACGGGTGCCCTGTCGAGCACTGGCCCCGCGACGGTTGATTCGACCGGCGGCAGCGTGGTGACCACGACAACGAGCGAAACGGGCGTCGATGGGACCGGCGGCCCCGGGCAGAACGATGACGATCCCGGTGGCTGCAACGGCTGTCGCACCGACCCGCGACAGGTCCCATGGGGCCTGCTGATGTTGCCGATACTCTGGCGTCGTCGTCGGCCCTAAGTCCGCGCAGCTCAACGGGCGGCTTCGAAGACGTATTCGTAGCGGAGTTCGTAGTCGACCGCTTTTCCGTCCTTGGCGCGGGCCGGTTTGAACTTGGCCCTCTTCAGGGCTTTGCTCGCGATCTTGTCGCAGCCGTGGCCGATGCCTTTGCTGATCTTGACCGACTTGACGCTGCCGTCGCGGCGGATCTGGACCTTGAGAATCACGACGCCGGAGATCCCCAGGTCGGCAACCGCGGGGCACTGCTTTTTCGGCACGTTGAGCACCCGGGGGTGGTGCTGGATGTAGAAGTCACTGCGAGGCTCCCACGGTTTGATGGCCTTGCTTGGTGGGCCTGGCGGGCCGCTCGGCGCCGTGCCCTGGCCCTTGGGTTTACCTTTGGGTTTGCCTTTGGGTTTGCCACCCACTGAGCCGGGCTGGGTTCGCTCACCGGGCTCCACGGCGACTGCGCTGCCGCCACCTGGGCCAACGAGTTGGTCGGGCGGGAGCGTGAACTTGGGAACGGGGGGCGCGGCTGGAGGAGGCTCGACCTGCTTGGGCGGCGACTTTTTGGGCGGCGACTTTTTGGGCGGCGGGAGCGGCTCTGGCTCTGGTTCTGGCTCCGGCTCTGGCTCTGGCTCTGGCTCTGGCTCTGGCTCTGGCTCTGGCTCCGGTTCTGGCTCTGGTTGTTCCGGAAGCGGATCGAACGCGATGAGTTCGCACTCGCACAACTCGCGCGCCGGGCACGCTTCCGGCAGCAACGGCTCGCGATGGTGGGTGCAAACGTCCTCGCAGATCTCCCGCTGCGTTGGGCAGTCGGGCGGCTCCGGCAAGCGGTCGAGCCCCCAAAACAACGCGAGGTGCAACAGCGCCGAGGCTATGACCCCCGCCAGGGTTTCGGAGGAGCCAGGCGAGCCCGGATTGTCGTGGGCAAGGCTTCCCTTTGGGCTGCCTTGCGAGGGACCGGAGTTCACCGGGTCAGCCACCCGATGGTGCGTCCGGCTTCTTGGTCGCGATGGCGTACTTCTTCACGCCCGAGGTCCGGAGCAGATCGATCAGGTGCACCATCGACCCGACTTCTGCACTCGTGTCGCACTGCACAATTCCCTGCAGATTTTTATCGCGCGCGAGCTTGTCGGTGATGCGGTCACGGATCGCGGCGTCTCCACCGGAGACTCGTTCGCCGTCAACCAAGATCGAGCCGTCTTGGTGGCACACCAACAGGATGCTCTCGCGCTCCAGTTGCTCGCCGCTCGAGGCTTCCGGCTTGGTTACCCGTACCCCCTCTGGGTTGGTGATAACCGTCGTTGTCACCATGAAGATGATGAGCAGTACCAGCATCACGTCCACCAAAGGCGTGACGTTGATCGCGGTAATCTCCGCTTCGTCGTCGAAATCGCCGCCCGCCACGCTAGGCCTTGTCTTCCTGTCGTTCGGCGGTGAGCAGCGCAAAGGTGGTGCTGCCCATTGCTTCGGCTTCACCCAGGGCTTTCTTCACGCGCCGCTGAAAGACGTTGTAGGCCACGACCGCAGGAATGGCGACTAACAGACCCACCGCGGTCGCCACCAAGGCTTCCGAAATACCCGCCATCACGACCTTGCTCGTCTCGCCACTCTGCACGCCCGCGGTGCCGAGGTCTTTGAACGCCTGGATAATACCGAGCACGGTGCCAAACAGCCCGATAAAGGGCGCGTTGACTCCCAACGTACCAAGGAAGGAGAGGTTCTTTCCCAGGCGGACGCGTTCCTCAGGGAGCACGGCCTCCATACGGGCGCGCAGCGAACGTGCCCCATCCCCCGCGCTTTGCAGCATCTCGCGGACAATCCGCGCACCTGGGCCATCGGCGCCTTTGAGTTTGGCCTTTGCACCGTCAATGTCGTTTGCGCTCAGGGCGTCGAACAGGCCACGCCGGATGCGGGCGTCGTCGCCTGCGATGGAGCGGTAAAACAGGATCCGCTCGATCATCACGTAGACGCTGATCACGCTGAGGACGACGAGCAGCCAGAGCACCCACTCCGCGCCGAGCGAGGCGAACTTGAGGAACTTTTCAGTGAGGTTCATGACAAGGCGGCGCTGGTTCCTAGCGCTGCGGCTTCGGCCGCAAAGTTAGCGGAAACGACGTTGACCGGCCACCCGGCAGCCACCGTCTTGCGGGTTTGGGACCGATTGCCGTTGTATGCCACCCGTCGCGGACCACGCAGGGGCCCAAGGGGTCGCTCTGGCTGTCGCGGCACCGCATGTGGCGGACGTCACAGCCGCGAGTGACGCGCCGCTAACGCCCCCTGATGGCCGCCGCATGCAGGCTGCAGCGCGGCGTTGTGACCGGACCGCAGCACCGGGCGACCGCAGCGGTCAGTCAGCGCTGACGGTCGTCAGTCTGTGTCGCCGGTTGTGTCGCCGGTGTCGCGCCGAAACGTCGTGGTCACCTCGCCCGCCGTCATCTTCAGATACACGGCACAGGTTCGGTTCGAGGGGTCGCGGCGTTTGACTTCCTGCCACTGCACACGCGCCTCAGGGATTCGGTCGGCCCGCCACAGCGTGACGCCGTACTGGATCCTCGCGGGCACATATTCCGGGGAGGACTCGCAGATGCCCTCGTACTCGTCCAGCGCGTCATCCACTCGACCCGCGTCGCGCAGTGTGTTGGCGAGCTTGGTGCGAATGTCGACGAACGTTGGGCATACCGCCAGCGCCTTCCTGAATTCGCGGACCGCGTGGTCAAGCAGGTGCACGGAGACGTAGGCATCGCCGAGATCGCCGTGCAGGTTGGCGATCTTGCCGCGCGCAAATGCGTCCAAACGGTCGAGTCCGCCCGCGTCTGCTGGGGCCCGCGCTTGCTCGTAGATCGCACGCGCGTCGTCGTACCGCCCCAACTCGTTGTAGATAACCGACAGGTTGAGGGCGGCCTCGGTGTAGTGCGGATTGATCTGCAGCGCGGCCTCGAACGATGTCTGCGCCTCGGCGGGTCGCCCGCCCTCGTAGTGCACCACGCCCATCATGTTGTGAGCGTCGGCGTAGTCCGGTTGCGCCTCCAACACTGCGGCGAGATGCGGCCGCGCTCTCTCGTATGCGCCAGCTTGGTAGTGCTCGCGGCCCTGCGTTAGGTGTTGCTTGGTCTCGACGTCCACGCGCTCACTCCTTGCCGTTTTTGGGGGTAACCGCTTCTTCGGGCTTTTCTGGCTGTTTCTTGTTCTTGGGCCGTGGGGGCGGCACAGGCACCGGTGGGGCGCGGTCGGGCGTGTGCGCTGCGGGTCCGCGGGGCCGTAGGTCTCGTGGATGTACGGCAGGTAGAACGCCCGGGCCTGTTTGCCGCGGTGATGGTTGGGATGCTGCGTTTGCAGCTCGGCGAAGGTCGAACGCGCCAGTTCGATCTCGTCCAACCGTAGGTAGGTGACACCGAGTTGAAAGAGCACCTCGGCGTCCAGCCCGATGCCCGGGTACTCGGCGTGTGCAGATTCGAGGCGGCCGATTGCGCCTTCGGGTTTTTCACCGTCGAGGTAGTACGCCGCGACGTACAACTCGTGCTCGAGGAGGCGGCGCTTCACCTCGTCCCGCAGCTCGATGGCGAACCGCGAGACATCGGTATCGCCGTAGTGGTCGAAGAAGAACTCAAGCTCCAGCAGTGCTTCTTCGAGTTGTGACTGGTCGCGTTGGTGTTTGGGGGGCAGCAGAAAGAACCGTTGCGGTCCATTCATGTACGCCGCGGCGGCAGCCATGTACGAGGCCCACCCGTTACGCGTGTGCTTGTGTGTCGGGTGAAGTTTGGCGAACTGCCTGAACGCGTCTTGCGCGGTGAGGTAGTTGCCCTGCTCGAACTCTGCGCGCGCGATGAGCATCTCGGCTTCGACCGCGTAGCGTGAAAACGGAAATCGGATCCGGACGAAGTCTGCGTACTGGATGACTTCGTCCCAGTCCTCGTCGGAGAATTCGCCCAGCGCCAACTCGTAGTTTTCGCGCGCGGTCTGGGCGTAGTCGGCGGAAAGATCGGGGCCAGTCTTGCATCCCACCAGCGCGAGCAGCATCGCGCCCGCGGAAACACCGCCGAGCCGGGACCACCAGCGGCGTGAGTGCGTACTGCGCTGTCTCGCGGCCGACCTCATTCGCATCATCCGGACGGTATCCGTGCCGCCGAAACCCTGTCAATCAGCGTGTGGCAAGCCGCTCAGACCCGCAAGGCCGGGGATCGTGGACGATACTGGCGGTCGGGTGCTCACGGGGGACGTGAGGTTTTCATGATGGAACGCTGACGCCGTGATGAGTGGCGGGCGGTCTTCGAGCAAGTTGCGCAGTGCGACTGCGCAGACCATGACGCATGACGCACAAACTCTCGATTGACGTCGGATCTTCCGTGCCGACGACTTTGCGGTGCGTATCTTGGATTGGGAGGCAAGATGGCGATGGGAACGAACAACGAGGGGTCGGAGTGGGGGTGGTCGCGCTACGTGCTGGCGACGACGGCTTCGTTTGTGTTGGTGGTGGGCTGCGGTAGTCCTGGGGATTCGCCCGAGGGTGAGTTGATCCAGGACACGGACGGTGACCAAGAATCTGACGAAGACGGCGGGGACTGGGCCGAGGGCAGCGGGGTCGACGGGGACGGCGAGGCCGGGACGCCCAGCGACAACGATGACGATGATGACGACGCCGGAGACGATGATGACGCCGGAGACGACGATGACGCCGGAGACGACAATGACGCTGGGGACGATGACCACGGGGGGGACGATGAACCCACGGGCGTGTGCCAGCCGACGCCCGTCCGGATGATAGTGATGGGGGACAGCATCGCCGCGTGCCAGGGCGTGGGCGGCAAAGACTCCGTCGACTGTGCGCCCAAAGCGTTTCACAGTTTCTACAGCGGCACGTATGCGCCGACGTCGTACGACAACATTGCGGTGAGCGGGGCGGTGACCGACGACGTCGTGCACAAACAGATCCCCGCAATGCAAACCGGGATGGCGGGACACACGTTCGTGATGATCTACGTGGGCGGCAACGATCTCGCCCCGTTCCTCATCAGCTCCGACACAAACGCCGTGGCCGGATACGACAATCTCGCGCCCAAGTTGGCTGGGTTATGGGTGGAGATCTTCGCGTTCTTCAACGACGCCGCGAACTTCCCCGACGGGGTCACGCTGCTCATGAACACGCAGTACGATCCGTTCGATGCCTGCACCGCGCCGCCGTACAACATCAGCCAGGCCAAGGCGGAGTTGCTCGTGCAATACAACGAGGCAATGACGGCGCGGGCGGAAACCCAGAACTGGGTGTTCATCGCGGACCAGCACTCACCGTTCTTGGGTCACGGCCATCACTCAGGCATCGCCAACTGCCCGTACTTCTCGGCGGAGTCTGCGGGATGGATGAATGACCTCATCCACCCCAACGCGGCCGGTCACGGTAACCTCGCGGAGGTGATGGCCGGTGCCACGTCCACGATGTACGAAGGCTGCGCCGAGTAGGGGGGCGGACAAATCGGCGAGGCAGGCCTCACTGGCCCAGACGGCGTGCGAGTCGCTTGAGGCGTTCGTCCGCCTGCTTGGCGCCAAGCTCCTTGGCACGTTGGTACGCTTTTCGGGCCGCGGCGTAGTCCAGTGTCTTGAAGTGCGCGTCACCGATCAGCAAGAGGATTCGCTTCGACCGCGGTCGTAAGGCACGTGCGCGTTGCCCGAAGGCGATCGCCTTCGCGTACTGTCCACGCTCGTAATGCAGCTCTGCGAGGCCTTTGAGGGCGGCGAGGTTTCTGCGGTCGTGCTCGAGCGCGCGATGAAAGTGTGAGGCGGCCTGGGGCAGGTTGCCTTTGGCCAACGCGGTGGCGCCTTGTTTGGCTTCGCTGGTCGCGCGCCCCCTGTCGACTTTGGGTGTCGAGGCGCGGGCACTCGTCTCGACTGGCTTGCGCGCGTCCAGGGCGTCCGGCTCGATGAGAATCTCGTCGAGGTCCACGGCCGGTGCGGCGACAGCGACGGGCTCGAGGCCGGCTGCGGTTGGGGTCTGGGTGGCTGGCGGGGCGGCGGGGGTCGTCGGTGTTGGGTCAGCGCGTACAAGGCCGGCGAGCATGGTGCGCGTGCGCGCGGGCGTGGTTCGGTCGCGGGCGAGAAATCGACGGAGCTTCTCGTCACGCCGCCCTGCGTCGTCGGCAGCCAGGATTGTCAGTGGCTGCGCGGCGGCCAGCTGGCGGTCGGAGAACGACTGGGACTCCGCTTGATGGACCAGCGTGGCGAGTTGCGCGTCGCTGAGGGCGACGCGGCCGCTCGCGTGCTGGTTGTCCGGGGTGAACACCAACGCTGTGGCGTAGAAGTCGGCGGCAAACGGTGCGCCGCCATCGCGCTCGTAGTATCGGTCTCCCAGCCGGATCAGAGCTTCGGCGAACTCGATGCGGAGCGTCTTGCCCAGCGCTTTGGCTTGTGGGGCGATGGCGCCGTCAAGGGCCTCGAGTTCCAAGACCTTGGCCAACGCGGTGACGGCCTCAGGATCCTCCGGTGGTGGGTGGACATACAGGCCGCGCCC
>JAESSZ010000263.1 GCA_016763875.1 Nannocystaceae bacterium | reverse complement strand
GCGCCTAGCGCGCGCGAAACCTCGCTCGTCTCCATCCGAACATCGACATCCTTCACCCGCCACGGCGCCCAGCAGCTTCGAGTATAGGTCTCGGTCGCGCATCCCACCCATCGTGACCTGGACCAGGCTGCCACCGCAAATCCGCCTCTACGTCCCGTTCAGGCCCGCCGTGCGCGGATTTCACTGCTCAGACCATCCACTCGAAATCCCGAAGCCCCCGATATTTTCGTGACTTGCGACTCGTGGATGATTCACTCAGCATTGGGACGCACGGGCTTGTGAACCCCGCGACGCGAGTCCCACGTATACGTTTGTGGTTCCTCCGGACAATGGTCAAGGGACAGTTTAATGGCCGCCGCAAGGACATTTCCCGGGACCATCTCTCCGTGGGGACACGCTCGCGGGAAATCCCCACATGTTGCGCTGCACTGCCGTTCCCTATAGCAGTCTCCGCAGTCAATGGGTTTGCCGCCAACCCACCCCAAGCCAATGTGCATCCCCACCAGAACGCGCTCCCCTTGATCTGCGACGAAGATCGGCCCACCGCTTGAGTGGTTCTCGCTCGACACCACGGTCCGGATGGTCCCGGACCGCTGGCTATCACACAGTGATACGGGGTTGTGGCTAAGCGGCACACCGAATGGGTAATGAAACATGGTTCCTTTCGCCGGGAGGTTGACCGACTCGACGCGGCCACGGAACACGCGAGATGCATCGAGGCGGTCTTCAAGCTTCAGGACGATCCAATCGTTCACCCCCGCACCGATACCGTAGTGACACGCGCGTGCTACGGGAGCCACGTCGCGGCGCCTCGGCCTACGCGAGGAGGAGACCGGTCCTTGCGCGTAGTCCAGGAGCACCTCGAAGATGGATGGGCGGTTCTCTGTCGGTATGATGCAATGGCGCGCGGTCAGGACGAGGTCTGGTGCGACAACGAGCCCCGCACATCTTGCCAACGTCGGAGATGCATCGATCTTGGAGTAGAAGCTCCCCGTGCAAGGAGTCTTTGTGTCGAGCGCGTCAGAGCGGACCTCCCCCCAGCCGCACGATGGTGGGTCGTCGATGATGGCGACGATGCTTGGGTGACTCTCGACAAACGTCGGGCGCGCATTGATGACTTTCGCGTCCCCCAAGAGTTCATACGACCGGCTCGGGCGGCCGTCTCTCGATGCGGCACACGACACGAGCACGCCCGAGACGATCGCCGCGACTGCGCGTCCTACACGCACGCAGTCTCGACTTTCGGCTTGACCTTTACCCTCAGGCTCCAGCCTGGCTGCGTGGTGACACCGATGACGTGATCCGCGTCTGCCTCCCCGACTCCCGGGATGTCGTATTCGAGGTCTACCCACTCGTTCACGTTGTCCCGGTAGGGCTTCAGCATCTTGAGCCGCGCAGGCTCGGTGATATCCTTGCACAACGGCTCCAGCCTAACGGCGGTGACAACTTTCGCACGGTCTCCGTTTTCGGTGATGACGCTCTTCCTAACGCCCTCCACCTTGAACCAGACGAGCTCCAGTATTAGCTGTGGACTACCTCGCCGCTTGATCTTTTGCTCGACCTCGGTGCCATTGATCGTGATCCACCACTTACCATACGTAACTTCTGTCATAGCTCCTCGGTAGTGCGCTGAGTCCCCAGACCCGTCAACTCGGTTGCAACTAATTTCTCGACGTTCAGGAAGGACGCGCCGCTGCGCAATACAACTTCACGTGGTACGATGTCGCGCGGTGAGGCTGTGACGGCTCGACGACACAGCCCCACCAACTCGTGGCCGTGACGAACGACAGCACACGCGAGGACGCAGAGTTGAGCCCGGAGGCTCCGCCGGAGGGTGCGGGCTCAAGGGCGATGAGAGCCGCTATCGCAACCCAACTCTTCGGGGACGCGGCTGAACCGCTCAGAATCGGCCGCTACGAGGTGAATCAGGCGCTCGGAGAGGGCGGCATGGGCGTGGTCTACTCGGCGTGGGATCCATCTTTGGGCCGCCACGTTGCGCTGAAGCTGCTGTCGCAAGGAGCGTCGGGCAACGACCGGCGGCGTAGACGAATGGTTCGCGAGGCACAGGCTCTTGCGAAACTCTCACATCCAAATGTGGTCCAGGTCTATGAGGTCGGTCAACACGACGACGACGTCTTCGTAGCGATGGAACTCGTCGAGGGTCCATCACTTTGCGAATGGCTGCAGCATGCAGAACGTTCTGTTCGGGAGATCGAGGCTGTCTTCGTGCAAGCCGGCCGAGGGCTGAGCGCGGCACACCGAGCCGACTTGGTACATCGAGACTTCAAGCCCGCCAATGTGATCGTCGGTACGGACGGCCGAGTTCGTGTTGTCGACTTCGGGCTCGCGTATGGCGTGGGGCTGACAACTGAGTCCGCAGACCCTGTTTCATCGTCTGCTGCCGCGGACCGGCTGACGCGAACTGGCGCCGTGATGGGTACGCCAGCATACATGGCACCCGAGCAGTTTCGTGGCGGACCGGCCGACGCCCGCGCGGACCAGTTCTCGTTCTGCGTGGCTCTGTTTGAAGCGCTCTCCGGGTTCAGGCCGTATCGACCCGCGGAACTGCGGGATGACCCATCGCAGGCGGAGGTGTCCGGCTGGCGTTCAATTCCCAGAAGCTGGCGAGGTCCCCTTACACGCGGACTACAGATTGCACCTTCGCAGCGTTGGCCGGACATCGACTCGCTCCTCGCTGTGCTCCAGCGGCGCCGTGTTTGGCAGCGGCGAGCTCCATGGCTCCTCGCGGGCGGGCTCGGCCTCGCGACATGGGCTCCGTCGAGCCCCAGCATTGGGCCGTGTGACGCTCTACCGCTAGGGCCCAGAGGCTGGAATGAGGGCCGAGTTCGTCGCATCGGGAGAGCATTTGCGTCAACTAAGGCCCCGTTCGCATCCGATGTGTGGGCGACTGCCCGCGGCAGCATCGACAACTTCGCGGTGACGTGGACCGAAACCCGGAAGGCGGTGTGTCGGCAGGAACCTCGAATCGAGTCCGTCCGTTGCCTGAAACGGGCCGAGGTTGTGCTCGAGAGTGTCCTCGATCAATACGAGGGCGTGAGCGCGGACAATGTTGCGACCATCCACCCTTTGTCCACGCTGCTCGAAACACCCACGCACTGCGCCGACCCATCTCCGTCCCTGTTCGGCGCTGACATGGGCGTCGAACGTCTTGACGACATCGTACGCGCACGCGCTGAGCTGGCCGCCAACCGGCCCGTTGCCGCGCTGCGCACGCTCAAGGCG
>JAESSZ010000262.1 GCA_016763875.1 Nannocystaceae bacterium | reverse complement strand
TCGCCCCGCCATCGTCACGCCTCCACGTAGCGCGCCACCGCAGCTCGACTTCCAGCGATCCCGATGGCCGCGCCGAATGCGATGCCAACACCCACGCCCAAGGGCGAGAAAAACTCGAGTGAACCGGCGGCGAATACCAGGGAGAGGCCGCTCTCCAAGAACGGGCGCAATGCGTCAAACCCGAGATAGAGCAGACCCAAGGCCACGGCAGCCCCCGACGCCCCTTGGATCATGCCTTCGACGACAAAGGGACCGCTCACAAAGCTCGATGTGCCACCGACCAACCGCAAGATCTGAATCTCGGCGCGTCGCGCGTAGACCCCGAGACGGATCGTGCTCCACACGATCGCCATGCAGGCGAGGCTAACGAGAATCCCGGCCCCAACCGCGAGCAACTGCAAGGTGTCGAGCATGGTGCTGACCTTGCCAACCCAGTCGCCCGCGACGGCGACTTCGTCCACAACTTCGCTCTCTTCGAGGCGATCGGCCAAAGCAGCCGCGAAGTCTGCGGGCGTACCGAGTGCGAGTTGCAGTTCGAGAGACGCCGGAAGCACGCTGGCGTCGATCCCTTCCAGCAGCCCCTGGTCACCGCCAAGTCCGTCAGCGAGGCGCGCCATGGCCATCTTTGGGGAGATGCCCTCGACGGTTTCGACTTCCGGGAGCGCGACGATGCGCTCGGCGAGCCGGTCGACAGCTTCGTCGTCCGCCCCGTCGGCAAGGTAGACGGTCACCGGCACATCAATCCCCCACGCCTGGACAACCCCTTGCGCGTTGGTCCAAACGAGGACGACCAGTCCAAGAAGCAGCATGCATACCGCCATCGTCGCGATGGCGAGCATCTGCACCAGAGGCGCTTGGCCCATCCCGCGCAGACCACGAAGAACGACGTAACCGAGGGCGTGGATCGATCCCATCACGCGACCGCTCCCATGAGCACAGGGCCGGCTTGCTCGTCGCTTGCTCGTGGGGCCGCGACGCCATCGAGCGTCTTGCGGTGCTCCATCAGCTTCCCACCCTGCAAGCGCAGAAAATCAGTGCAGTCCGCCCAGGACATGACCTGAGGGTCGTGCGTGGCCAGCAGCACGGTAGTGCCTCGCAAACGTACTTCGGCCAGGAGTTCGAGGATCTCCTTGGTGAGGCGCGGGTCGAGGTTTCCGGTGGGCTCGTCGGCAAGCAAGACCGCTGGCTCCCCGGCGAGTGCACGAGCGATCGCGACACGTTGCTGCTCGCCGCCCGAGAGGCAACGGGTGGCTCGTCGCGTGTCGGGTGAGATTTCGACGCGTTCCAGGGCTCGCCTGGCGCGCGCCTGAGCTTCTCTGTGACGCATGCCCAGGATCTGCAGACTCAGCGCTACGTTCTCCAGAGGCGTCGCCTCGAGAAGTAACTTGAAGTCCTGGAAGATCGACCCGACATTGCGTCGCAGGTACGGAATGCTCGCCTTGCGCAGACGCTGGATATCCCTCCCCGCGACACGGATCGAGCCGGACTCCGGCCGCTCCATGGCAAGAATGAGTTTGAGCAACGTGCTCTTTCCCGCGCCCGACGGACCCGAAAGCACCGCGAACGCACCGCGGTCCAGCACGAACGAAACATCGAGCAGAGCGCGGCGTCGGGTGGACCCCGACCCGTAGGTCATCGTGACATCAGCGAATTCGAGGGTGGCCATGCAACACTGCGTCCCTGTTCCTGAGAGCACGTCGAGTCCCTAGACCGCAAGAAAGACGCAATCACGCCCCTACCAAATACGCAGGGTGCGCACACGCCGAATAGTCGTAAGATGCTGTTTTCACGCGGGAACTCGGGATTTACTGCACGTCGATCGCCGAAATACGGGCGTCGACTGCCACGAGAGACGTCGCAACTTCTACACTGGCGGAGATGATTGTCCTGGACGGCCGCTACGCGCTTGGAGCCGAGCTCGGCCGCGGCGGACTCGGGATCGTTGTCGAGGCCATGGACCGCGATCTCTCGCGTCCTGTGGCCGTTAAACTCTTGAGGCCACAGGCGGATGCGTCACCCGATCATCTCTCGCGGATGCTTCGCGAGGCCAACGCAATGGCGCAGATCAGCCACCCCAACGTCGTCGAGGTGTTCGACGTTCGGCGGTACTCCGAGCTACAGGGCGGCGACGTCGGGCCAGCATCCCCTCAAGAGGGTGGACCCCCTCAAGAAGGTGGGCCCCCACAAGACGTGCCCCCACAAGGCGTGGCTATCGTCATGGAACTCGTCCCAGGACAGGACCTGTCCCAATGGCTCGAGCAACCTCGCTCCGAAGCCGAGATTGTGGCCAAGTTCCTTGCGGCGGGTCGAGGCCTCGCCGCCGCCCACGCCCAAGGCATCGTGCATCGGGACTTCAAGCCCGCAAACGTACTCATCGGCGACGACGGCCGCGTCAAAGTGACCGACTTCGGCCTGGCTGCGGCGTGCAACCCACGCGAAGTCGACACCCCCGCCAACGATGGCCACCCCCCCGACGCGCGAACCGCCGACAGCAAGCGCAGGATCGACGCTGAGCGGAACGACGCCTGGCTGGTGAGTTCGAGACTGACCCGCACCGGCGTCGCCATGGGCACGCCCGCGTACATGGCCCCCGAACAGCACCGGGGCCACGCCGTCGACGCAAGGACGGACCAGTACGCGCTGTGCCTTGCGCTGGCGGAGGCTTTGTACGGAGAACGCCCCATCGCGGGTACAACCATGGCCGAGTTGCTGGACAGCAAGCTCCGCGTGCAACTGCCGACTGGCCGCAAGCTGCAGGCGGGGCTGCGGCCAGCGCTGCAACGTGGCCTCTCCGCCAACCCGCAGGCTCGCTTCGAATCGATGGACGCGCTGCTGCACGCTCTGCGTCGGCCTCCGCGACAACGTCGTAAACTCGCCGTGGCACTGGCCGTTGGCGGGGGCGCAGCAGCGTGGCTCGTATTGGGTTCGCTGACGGCATCCGACGCCTCCGATGCACGGGTCCACACCGCCGCGGTCACTCATGTTTCTTCCGCCAACGTCCACGTCCCTGACACCAAACGCGGTGCCGCATGGACCTCGAAACGGGTCGGCCTGGCCGATCGCCCGCACCGCGGCACAAACGACGCATCGAGTGAACGACGGGCCATCTTCACCGAGATGCGAGCGCTGCGACGGTTCGAGGACCCGGACTCCCCGGCCGAGCCGCGCCTCGACCGCGTTGTCGCACTGCTCGCACGCGCCGAAGCGCTGGGCGACCGCGCGCTCCAAGCTGATCTGCTGCTGTCACGAGCGTCTCTGGAGGTTGCGGACGGCAACCGCGACGGCGGGGCCGACAGCGCCGAGCGGGGCTTCACGATCGCCGTGGAAACCGGCTCCCACGTGTTGGCGTCCCGAGGCGCAGCCTTGCTGTTCGCCTACAACGAAGACGACAGTGAGCAGGGCGAGCGATGGCGCCGCACCGCAGAGATGCACATCAAGTTGGCGGGCGGGGAGCCTCGCGCCGAAAAATACCTTGAGGACATGCTGGCGCGTATCGCCGCACGGGCGGGCGACTTCGACGAAGCGTTGATTCACGGCGAACGTCTCGTGGTCCTCTCCGCCGAGGTCGAGGGCGAGCAGCATCCTCGCGTCGGGTACGCGCTAAAGTGGAACTCGATGTACCACGCCGAGTTGGGCAACCTCGCCGAAGCCGAGAGCACCCTGGCGCAGGGAATCGAGATACTTCGGCTGACATTTCCGGACACCCACGCCGCCGTGCTTCGTGGCCGCGGGCGCCTGGCGACGATCCTCCTGGACCGCGAACGAACGACCGAGGCCCTCGTGGAGCTGAAGCACGCGTTGGCGGATCTCGCCACGCGAGAAGCGGCGCGCGGCAGTGACTGGGTCTCGCAGTCCGTGTTGTGGGACGCAGGAGCGATGATGCAGGACCTCGACCGGCATCACGACGCTCTGGTGTACTTCCGGAGAGTCATCCCGTTGCTCCCGGAGCAAGCGGACTCCTGGGACGGGTTTTCTCTGCACCGCAAGATCGCCGACTCGCTCCTGGCGCTGGGCCGCAAAGACGAGGCGGTGCAATCGCTGAACGCCAGCCTCAAGTACGTGTCCACGGACTCCGCCGAGTGGGAGCAGCGCGCGCAGACACGTGAGTTGCTCGCCCGGCTCAAACGCGAACTCGCCGCGCCTGCTCACTCGCAGTAGCGCGCCGCGGGTAACTCACCGGGACCTGGCCACCGGTTGTCTCAGTGGCCAGGTGTCGACGTCGCGTGCCGGTTTCTAGCTACAACCGGAGGTGCCACCGCAGGTCTGGCACTTCAAACACGAGCCGTTGCGCACCATCGTGAAGCTCTGGCAACTCGGGCAGGCATCGCCTGTGTAGCCCTGCAACCGTGCCTTGGACACGACCACACTCAGCGCTGCCGCCTCAACTGCGGCCGCCTTGCGCTTTTCCTCAACGGCCGATGCCGGTGCTGGTGCAGCCGCTGCTGCCGCTGCCGCCATCTCTGCCCGCTGCGTCCGATCTTCATACTCGATCTTTGTGCTGCCAGCGGCCGCAACTGCCGTCGGTACGCCGGTCGCAGGGACGCTGAGTTTGAGCGGCCCCGGAGTGACGATGCGCTCCTCGACGACTTCCTCGTCGCGGAAGTCGACCCCGAGCTTCATCTGCTCGTCGTTGCGCGTGCCCGTCGTGTCCGGCTCGAGATCTTCGGGTGCAACGTGGGCGAGGTCGTGCCGGCCAAGATAGCTGATGGCCAGCTCGCGAAAGATGTAGTCGATGATCGACGTCGACATCTTGACGTTGGGATGCCCTTGCACCGGTCCGTTCGGTTCGAACCGCGTGAAGGTAAACGCATCGACGAACTCCTCCAACGGCACGCCGTACTGCAAGCCAAGACTGATAGCGATCGCGAAACAGTTCATCAGACTGCGGAAGGCGGCACCCTCTTTGTGCATGTCGATGAAGACCTCGCCGATCGTTCCGTCCACATACTCACCGGTGTGGATGTAGACCTTGTGTCCACCGATCGTCGCCTTTTGCGTGTAGCCACCACGACGATCCGGCATACGACGGCGCCGCGCGAGGTAACGGTAGACCATCTTTTCCGAGACCTTCTCGATGACGGTCGGGGGCGGCCCTGCGGCGATCGCCTCCTCATCATCAGCCTCGAAGTCATCCTCGACCTCGCCCAGAAGCGCGGACGAAAGCGGCTGCGACAGTTTAGAACCGTCGCGGTACAGCGCGATTGCCTTGATGCAGCGCTTCCACGACTGCTCGTAGACCTCTTCGACCTCAGCGATGGTCGCTTCGCTCGGCATGTTGATCGTCTTGGAGATCGCGCCCGACAAGAAGGGCTGCGCCGCCGCCATCATGTGCACGTGCGCCATGGGAGCGATGTACCGCTTGCCGTACCGTCCACACTTGTTGGCACAGTCAAACACCGAAAGGTGCTCGTCCTTGAGGTGTGGCGCGTTCTCCACGGTCATCGTGCCGCAGACGTAGTCGTTGGCGACGACAATGTCTTCGCCCGAGAATCCCAGCTCCTCAAGCATCGAGAACAGCGGATCGCCGAGTTGCTCGTCGGTAAAGCCAAGCACATCGCGGCAGAAGTCATCGCCCAGCGTCCAGCGATTGAACACGAAGCCGATCTCGAATGCCTGCGGGAGCTCTTTCTCGATGCGCTGGATCAGCTCGTCGGTGAAGCCCTTGGCCTTGAGGTCGGCGTGTGTGATCCGCGGGCAACCGACGAGGCTACCCGCCCCCTTGCTGTAACGCACAATGTCGTCGACCTCCGCCTCGGAGTAGCCCAAGTTGGCCAACGCGCCCGGCACCGACTCGTTGATGATCTTGAAGTAGCCACCGCCTGCGAGTTTCTTGAACTTCACCAGCGCGAAGTCGGGCTCAATGCCCGTCGTGTCGCAGTCCATCAACAACCCGATGGTGCCCGTGGGTGCGATCACTGTGACCTGCGCGTTGCGATACCCGTGCAACTCACCACCTGCGAGCGCGGCATCCCACTCCGCCTGTGCAGCGGAAAGCAGGTAGTCGGGGCAGATCTCAACGTCGATCCCCTGCGGGGCGATCGACAGGCCTTCGTAGTCCTTGGACAACGCGTTGTAGGCCGCACGGCGGTGGTTGCGAATCACCCGCAACATCGCCGACTTGTTCTCTTCGAATCCCTCAAACGCGCCGAGCTTGCTGGCCAACTCCGCAGACGTTCGGTAGCTCGTCGCTGTCATCAACGCCGTCACGCCGCCACAGATCGCGACCGCCTCCTTAGAGTCGTAGGCGATGCCCGACGTCATGAAATACGAGCCGAGGTTCGCGTAGCCCAACCCGAGGGTGCGGAAGCGATAGCTGAGTTCGGCGATGTTCTTGCTCGGGAACTGCGCCATCAGCACCGAGATCTCAAGCGTGATGGTCCACAAGCGGCACGCGTGCTGGATCGACTCGATGTCTAGTGAGCCGTCGGTCCCGACGAACTTCATGAGGTTCAACGACGCCAGGTTACAGGCGGTATCGTCGAGGAACATGTACTCCGAGCACGGGTTGCTCGCGTTGATCCTTCCGGACTCGGGGCACGTGTGCCACTCGTTGATCGTCGTATCGAACTGCAGGCCGGGATCGGCACAACTCCACGCACCGTAGGCGACCTTGTTCCACAACTCGCGCGCGTCGACGGTCTTGGCGACTGAACCGTCAATCCGGTTCTTGAGATCCCAGCTGCTCCCGCGCGCAACGGCCTCAAGGAAGCCGTTGGTCAGACGCACAGAGTTGTTCGAGTTTTGCCCGGACACCGACAGGTACGCCTCGGAGTCCCAGCCAACGTCGTATTCTTCGAACTCGATCTTCGTGATGCCCTGCAACCCGAGCT
>JAESSZ010000261.1 GCA_016763875.1 Nannocystaceae bacterium | reverse complement strand
TGCTTGCGACAGTGGTGCTGGGCAGACCGGTCGAGGACTCAGCGTCGTGTGTCATTGCGGCCGTGGTCTCGGTGTTTGCGGCCGTGTTTGTGGTTGCATCGTCGCTCGACGTCGAGCCCTCCGTTGCACCGTCGGACGTCGTATCGCTGTCGCCGGAATTGTCGCCGGAGTCGTCGTCGGCAGAGGGACAGCCGCTGAGCAAGACGAGGGTGGTCAACGTCAGCGCTAAACGTCCCGCAACCGCGGGCAAGTCAAAGAGGATGCCGCCAATAGGCATGCCGCCATGGTAGCGTGGCTTGGTCATGTGGTTTGATAGGTTGACGCTGGGTCAGTGGTGCACGGGCGAGTGTAGGCCCCGCAGCGGATGTTCACGACGTTGGATCGTTGCGGCCGCAGGGCTCGCGGCAGTCGTGTCCGGCTGCGCTGGTGACGATGACGGCGATGACGATGGCGGCGGCGCTGCCGGTGACAATGGTGCGAGCGGTACGGGTCGAACCGGCGGGCAGGTGAGCGAATCCACGGTTGGGATCGACAGCAGCACGACCCAAATCTCGGACGCAAGTTCCGACGATGACGATCCCACCGACGGCTCCGGAAGCGGTGGCTCCGAGGGGCAGTGGACTCCCAGCCACCAGGTTGGCGAGAGAATCGGTCGGTTCTTGTCCGTGTGGGGGCCGAGCGTCGACAACGTCTATGCCGTGGGGGGCCAGGTTGCGTCGGATGGGTCCGGTGATGTGGGGGCGATGGCACGGTTCGACGGCTCGCAGTGGACTGCGGCTGCACTGCCTGCCGACGCGCCGACGCTCAACTGGATTTACGGGGTGGACTCGCGACGGGTCGCCGTGGGTGCGCAGGGAACCGTGCTGTGGCGGGACGGCGATGCAGGCCCGTGGACCGCGGGGAACTGCGCGACCGCGCTCACGCTGTGGGGCGTTTGGGGGGCAGAGGCTGACGATCTGTGGGCGGTGGGTGGCGACGGATTCAACAAGGATCCACTGCTGTGCCACTTCGATGGGACGCAATGGGCCCAGGTCGAGCTACCCGAGCCGAGCGTGGAGACCCATGCGCTGTTCAAGGTCTGGGGGACCTCCGCGGACAATGTGTTCGCGGTGGGTGACCGCGGCTGGATCGTGCACTACGACGGCACGGCGTGGGTCGAGCAGGCCTCGGGTCTCACCTCGGATCTGATCTCGCTGTGGGGGCGTGCGCCCGACGACATCTTGGCGGTGGGGGGGCGTAGCAATGCGGCCTTCGCTCGCTGGGACGGCACGAGTTGGACGGCGAGCACCCTGGAGGATGTCGGTGGCCTCAATGGGGTGTGGATGGACGCCAGCGGTGATGCGGTGGTGGTCGGCGGGTTCGGGGTGGTTGGGCGTGTGGCGGAAGCAACGATGGTGTTTGAGCCGCAGGACGCAGGGACGTTGCTCGGGCTGCACGCGGTGTTTGGCGTGGGCGACACGGTGCTCGATGGTCCACTGTTTGCCGCCGGCGGCAGCATCGATATGTCTCCGCCCTTCGTGGGCGTTGTCTTGCGCTGGCCAGGGTGAGTCGCAGGCGTCCTCGTCGCTCGATGTCGCGACCTCGAAACGCCCGACTGGGCCGCAGCGTCCGGATTCAGTGCGCCGCCGCCCCCGCTTGTATGCGACGATTGCAGCAAGCCGTTGGACGACTCGAACCTATCGGGCATTGCGCCGATTCCTGAGGCCGTGCTGGGGGCTGCACCGACAAGTTCAGGGTTCTGGGAGCCGGTCGAACGCGGCGAGTCGGTGTCTTCGCCATCACGCACCATGGAGACTCCGGCCGTCCAGGTCGGGCGTCGGTCGTTGGCGCATCGCGGCGTGTCGACGGTGCTCGGGAAACTGCGCTGGCGCCTGGCCTTCCCCGTGGCCGCGTTCGCGTTTGGCGTGATCGGATTTGTAGCCGGCGTTGGCGTGACCGAGCGCCCAGGGATCGTGGACGACGGCCTGCTGCCCAAGATCTACTACGCGCTGGGTTTGTTCATCTTTGGCGGCATGGATCTCGGTACGCCAGTAGGGGGCCCACCGGTCGCGCGCGCTTTTCTGTGGACGGCGTACTTCATGGCACCAGCGATCACGGCGTCCGCGGTGATCGAGGCAACGCTACGTCTCATTGCTCCGGAGCATCGGTGGATGCGTCGCATTCGTGGTCATGTGATCGTCGCCGGGGCAGGGCGTCTCACGACCCTGTACCTCACGCGCCTTCGGGCCACGGCGGGGGACGTTCCGATCGTGGTCGTAACCCCACCTGGGGAGGCGGCCGCCGAACTTCCGCCGGGCATGCGGGTCCGTAGGATTGTGGGTGACATTCGCAGCGAAGTCTTGCTGCAGCGTTTGCGCGTCGATCGTGCGCGGCGGGTGCTGCTGCTCACGGACGACGACTTCACTAATCTCGATGCCGCGCAGAAGATCATTACGCAGGTCCCGAAGTTGGCCAGCGACGTGATCGTGCACGTCGCGGACCTTCGTTTTCTGCGGTCGATGGCGGGGACGCATCTGGCCCACCGCTGCACGACGTTCAACGGGCATCAGATCGCAGCCAGCCACCTTGTGCAGGCGCATGTGCTCCGCCATTTCAAGCGCACGACGCCGAGCGACTTGGTGATCCTGGCGGGGTTTGGGCGGTTCGGGGAGACGATTCTCTCGGAGCTTCAGACCCGAGCCGCCGGCTGCTTCGACCGCGTGATCATCATTGATGTCGACGCGGAGATGCGTGCGATGGTCTTCGACGAGCAGATCGGGTTTTCGAACGACTACGCCCGGAAGATCGTCTCCGGCGATCTCCGTGACCCGACGCTGTGGCACGGGCTCGCACCGGAGATCGCCGAGGTCGCTGGCGAGCCGGTGTTCGTACTGGGCTCGGGCGTGGACAGAACCAACCTGCGCACGGCCATGTGGCTGGCCGGTAAGTACCCACGCGCGCTCGTGGTGGCGCGTAGCGAAGACCGGTGGGCGTTCGCCGAAGAGGTCTCACGCGAGGCCGGGATCGCGACGTTCTCCGTCGCGGAACTGGTCGCGGACTCGATGCCGCCCAGCTGGTTCGACAAGTAACCGGGGCTATCGATGCTCGACGATGGTCTCGGGGTCGACTCGAATCTCACGAAGATTCATACGCCAGTCCAGGTGGGGGCCGGTCGAGCGCCCTGAGTTGCCGGACAGCGCGATGACCTGGCCGGCTTTGACCACCTCGCCCACGCTCACCTTGAAGCGTTTGAGGTGCAGGAACGACGACGTCAGACCGTGGCCGTGATCGATGATCAGCAGAAATCCCGAGAGCGGGACATCGGGTTCTGCGAGAACCACGACGCCTGCGGCGGGGGCCTTGACGGGCTTGCCGACCGGGACCGCGAGATCGACGCCCCAGTGCGGGCCGCGGTCATTGCCGTTGAGGAAACGTTGCCGGCCGTACGTGGAGGTGATCCTGCCCCTCAGTGGCCAGCGAAATCCGCCCGCGAAGTAGGGCTCCTTGGAGACCTTGTCGCGTACCTTGGTGACCCGTTTCTTCGAGGACGCAAGCGCACGTCTGGTCGCGCGGTCCAGGTCGACCCACTCGGGAGGGAGCCCATCGATCCGTTCGGGTAAGAACTCGCGCGCAGCGACGCGCACGATGTGTCGCTCGATCTCGGCCCCGGGAAACTGGAAGCTAAGCAGAGCGCGATCTTTTGCGGTGCGAGCAAAGCCGATTACGAAGTCGCCCGCGGGCGAGACTCGCTGTTTGTGGCGCTTGAACCAAACCTTGGTGTCGGGCGCCACGTGGCCGATGACGAGTCCGCCCTGGGTGAACTCGCCGCGGAGTTTGACTCTGCGGTCGGCCATTGCCAGGTAGTCCTCGTCGATTCGAAGGTCCAGCCAGACCTTTTGCTCGCTGTCCGCGCCTCGCACCACGAGGTCGATCACGATGTTCATTTCGACTGGCGTGGCCGTGGGGGTGTCGAGGCGCAGAAAGAACTTACCCTCTGCGCTCGCGCTGATGACCTCGCCAATTCCTAGTGCACTCCCGGTCTCGGCGTGTGGCGGTAGCGTGTAGCGGACATCGCCCGACAACTCGAGCTGCTTTCCCTGGACTTTGTCGACATCCAGAGTCAGCGTTTGCTGCATCGACAAACCCATGAGGTCGACCATGCGCCGGATCTCGATACGACCTTTGCGACCCACCGGTTCGGTCGGCAGCGGCAGCGTGAGATGCGATAGCGCGTGGGCCACGGCGTGTCCGATCTCAACGGCCTTGGGATCCTTGGCGGCACCCGGCCAGCCCAGCGTTGTCGTCGCGGCGGCCCCATCGGCGATAAACTCGATGGCCGTGTCGCTCACCGGCAGCTCAGCTTCGATCGTCGCAGTCGCCGCTTCGTCAAACGCTTTGCCCGGCGCCAGTGCGAGCGTCGAGAGCGTGAGGGCGTGCCGCGACGCATCGGGCGATGCCGAGGTGAGCGTCGAGGTCCCCGTGAGTGTGACGCGCGGCCAGCGGCGTCCGCGTTTCTTCGGGGTCGCCGAGGCCTCCACGACGACAACGATCGGTCGGCTGACACCCAGAGTCGGGGCCGGTGCCAAGGCCTTGGCGGCCTTGCCGGTTTCGAGGATCTCGACGCCTGGCGCCCAGGGGATCTCGACAGCACCAAGGTCTACTGTGGGGCTCGGCGGGTCGTGTGAAGCGTCGGCCTGCGCTTGATCGGGCGCGCTCGCTTCCACTGCTTTTTCCTCGTCGCCGCAAGCCAGCACCAGGCTCAGCGCCAGTGCGCCGACGACTCGGAGGCGGCCGCGGGCGTTAGCCATGTCAAGTTCACCGGACATCCCGAGCATGGGCCATGGTAGCCGGCTCGTTCGCGGCTGTCCTCGCCCTTGCGATCGCTCGGGAGGAACGACAGTCCGGCGGGCCGTGGACCCGCTGCACAACGATAGCGTGAAGGGCCAGCCAGATGTCCGGCCAGATGTCCGGCCAGATTGTCCAGCCAGAAACGTCCGGCCAGATGCCGCACTAGATGGGGAGCACAGTGAGGCTCGTGGCCTGTGTCGCGTCGGGCAGCATCACGGAGACTTCAAGTCCGCCGTCGTCCGACAGTGCGGGGCTCAATATGATGACCTGCACCGCGCTCGCCTCGGCGCCTTCGCAGACGTGGCTGCCTTGTATGGCGCTCAGTCCACTGTCGTCCAGGACCACCACGCCGACTCGGCACCCGTCGAGCTGCGCCATGTACAGCCCGCCCGTGCTCAGGTCCTCGGTGGACTCGGTTGTGAACGTGTACTGCTCGCCGTCGGGATCCGACAACGTACCCGTCGCCCCATCGGCGCTGGCGTCGAACTCGACGCGCCAGCCATCGTGCGTGAGGTCGAACGCACCCTCTTGCGCGGGCATGCCGGAAAACCAGCGCGTGTGGGTCGCGATGGTGGTGGGCCCGCCGCAAAAGTAGGCCATGGCCCGGTCGTCCTCGTACAGCGTGGCGACGTAGATATCGGTGCCCGTCACCACGCCAGTGGCAATCCGCGCGAGTGGGTCTGCCTGGAGGTCGCCGGCGTCCATTTGTGCATCAGGGTCGTCCGTCGACGAGCAGCCTGCGAGCAGCCCGCCCGCGGCGAGGGCGGCACACAGAAGGCGGATCCTGGGTCTGAGAGGCAAGCGCGACATCGACATGGTGTGCTCGTGCATAAGGTAACTCCCACACCATG
>JAESSZ010000260.1 GCA_016763875.1 Nannocystaceae bacterium | reverse complement strand
GTCGACCATTGAGTCGAACGCCGCCAACAAGTGGCTCAACCCAGCGTCCTCGCCTTCCAACACCTGTAACGCGTACACGAGGGCCTCGATCGTCGAGACCTGACGCGTGGGGTCCGGTGCGCGGCGAATCCGGTAGTTGCCCGGCCGGGGCGGGGTAACCTTCACGCGCGGAAGTGCCGCCAGCCACGGGTTGTCGCGAACGAGTTTGCGGGCGGTGGACCAGGTGCCGTCGACGACCACAAGCGTCGTGGGCCTGGGCCAAAGATCGCGAATGTCGACGGCGTCTTCGGTCGGGTAGAGCAATACAGCGGCGATCGACGACGGCAGCGGCGTACACATCAGCGTCCCGACCGCGGCCTTGGTTGGGATCTGCACATCCACGTCGGTAAGGCCCAGACGAGCCAGCCGAACCGTGCCGAACGGGTGACGGCTCTCCCGAGGATGCTGGAAAATCGTAACCCGCGTGCGTTGGGATACCCGAACCACGAGGTCGCAAATACAACTCACGCATGGGCGTACGCACCGCCAACACATGTTCCGTGCGCTTGTGCTGACCACAACGACGCAAGCCTACCAGGAGCGAATCATCACGGTTTCGTCACGCCCCCACCGACTTGGCGGCTCGCGCGTTGTCCTTCCCACCGGAAGTCGCCATGTCCAGCGCCACGAACAAGCAATCCCATCCCTCGCGCGGCCTGCGCTTCCCCGTCACGCTCGCCACGCTTGCTGTCGGTGCGATCGCGGTGCCGCTGTACCTGGGCATGGGTGGCTCCGCAGACCTCTCGGTAGACCCGAGCAGCGCGGAGCAGGTCGCAACCTCCAAGTCCGCAAGCGCAGTGACGACGCCCACGACGGAGGAAGTCCGGGACGCCTCGTCTGCTGCAGTGCCCACACCCTCACGGTCTGAGCCCCTCGCCATGCCCTCCGCGAAAGAGGAGGAAGCACCTCCACCGCCAGCGGGCGCACCCCTTCCCTCCACCGCATCCCTCGATGGGTTGGCGCCAGCTCCCAAGGCCGGAGGTAAACGTGCGGCCCGTCCCATGCGCAAGGGCAAGTTGGAGGTCGACGGACGCTTTGTCGCGGACGAAGCGGCACCCGCGATCGTCGCTGACAAGAAAGATCGCGGCGGCTTCAACGAACAGCTTCGCGTCAACCGACTCACCGCAGGCCGCACCAGCGACCTCGACGATCGAAAAAGCATCGACGCGTTGCGCACGCTCGCGGTCGCGCAGGACCCCGCACTTGCTCAAGCGATCGTCAGCAACAAAGCCATCGGCACCTCGCCATCGCCGGGCGATGCGCCTACCACGTTGGACATCGGCCTGGTTCTCGACACGACGGGAAGCATGGGAGATGAGCTCGCCTATCTCAAAGTCGAACTCCGCGCCATCGCACAAACCGTCGCGGTGCAGTACCCGGATGTGACCCAGCGGTACGCGTTGGTGGCCTATCGCGACCAAGGCGACGACTACGTTGTTCGCCACCATGACTTCGAATCGATCGACGGATTCCTCGCCCACCTCGGCCAGGAGTCCGCGGGCGGTGGCGGCGACACCCCCGAGGCCATGGACAAAGCAATGGCTACCGCGGCCCAACTGCAGTGGTCCTCTAGCGAGGCCGCGCAGATGGTGTTCCTGGTCGCGGATGCACCTCCACATGCCGCCGACTACACGACGTACGTCGAAGCAACCGGATCGCTTGGTGCCCGCGGTATCGCCGTGAATCCCGTCGCCAGCAGCGGCGTGGCCACCGTCTGCGAGTACCTCATGCGCTGGGCAGCACGCACCACCGGTGGGCAGTACATCTTCCTCACCGACCACTCAGGCATCGGAGGCGCGCACGCCGAGGCGCACGTCGAGGAATACAAGCTCAAGACGCTCCGCGACCACATGCTTGAGGTCATACGTTTGGAGCTCGGCTCACCCGCAGACCAGGCAGCCCGCGTTGCAACCAACACGGGCGCCGAGAAGTTCTGCGGACTCTACAACGGGAGAAACTCCGGCCACGCGATCGAGAGCTGGTTTGACCGACACGGTACGGTCTTGGTGCTGTTCGGCGGCGTGTTCCTGCTAGGGTTCGCCGTGGACATGGCCCGCGACCACGCCCGCCGCCGCGCCCAGAGTTGACCGACTGCAAGCCAACGGCGCTACTCGTTCTCGACGGCGCCGTTGGTGATCTCCACGCCCATACAGCCTGTACTCGCCACCTACTTAGCGGGGCCCACGCTGTATCTTCTTGGCTTCTGTGCGCGCTGGTGACACTGAAATATCTGGCTGATGCCGAAGATGAAACGGCACTGTGGGCAGTAGTCGCATCAGGACCAATGGCGTCAGGACGAAGACGGCGATGGTCCCCGAGAACGGGACTGCCATCTTCATGAGGTTCATGCCCGGTGCACCTGCGACCGGGTGCAGGTCCAATACTAGGGTGACCGCCTCCACGAGTCGGTGGATCAAGAACGCCACCACCACCGTCCCTACGCCCCAAGCGGCAGAGCTGCGGACAAACCCACGCGCCATTCGTGCCGCGAAGAAACCAACGCCAAGCGAGACCACCGTCTCAAGCATGAGCAATGCCGGGATCTGGAAGTGATGGGACACGGCAACTCCACCGCCTTATCCACTACGATAACATGCGCAGTTCGCTGGACGATGCCTGCGGAAAGTCGGGCCATTGGGTCCCCGGCGACGTATGAAGAAGGCCCATGTCACCCCGTGAGTTCCTCCGCGTGATAGGCGCCACCGTCAGAGTCCTCAAGGACTCTAACCGGCTCAAAGACATCCATGTTGTCGCCGACATCACGAGCCGCGAGCGGTTTGCCGCCGCGCTTCGCACGGAGCATGCGCGAGGCAATGGCGAGTTGCTCGACCGTAAACCAGAGATCAACAAGTCCACCGTCGACTTCGAGGCGCTCGGCCGGCTTCCCGCCGATACGCTCGGCGGTGCGTTCGTCCGTCATCTGGAGCGCCACCGGCTCGACATCTTCGTCGACCCCACGTCCGACGAGTTCGTCCACGACGCGGATGTTCGCTACCTGATCCACCGCTACCGCCAGACGCACGACATCTGGCACGTGCTGATGGGCTTGGGGGTCGAGGGACACGAGGAGGTCCTCGTTCATGCGTTTACGCTGGGTCTGCTCGGCCTGCCCGTCTCCGCAATGATCGTCGTGTTCGGAGGGATCAAGCACATCGTGCTCGAGCGACGATGGACGACACTCCGACACGGGGTCGCCGAGGCATTCCGCAGCGGACGACGGGCAAAGCCCTTGCTCACCGTCGAGTGGGAGCACCTGTGGGACCGTCCCCTCGACGACGTCCGCCGGCTGCACGGGATCGCCCCGTGCACACCAGCGTATGTCACTCGGCCTGAGGCGTAGCGCCCTCGAACAGCACCGCGACGCGATTGGTCACCCGGCC
>JAESSZ010000259.1 GCA_016763875.1 Nannocystaceae bacterium | reverse complement strand
GATGTCGTGAGCGTCTCGGCGGCGTGCTTCGCTTCTACCATCGCGACGCTGCGTAGGCTCGAGATGGGCGCGGCCGGCCACCGCACCCGTGCGTCCGGAATCCGGTGAAGGTTTACCGATCGCCAACCGACTCGCGAGCGAGAGCCTTGATGGCCCCGATTTCCCGATGGTCGAGTGTCCGAACCTCGATCCTGATTCCGGATCCCGCTTGTGTCGTTTGGCCGGACTGCTCGCCCACTGGCTTGCAGATCTGCTCGCGCGAATTCTGGGACACGCCACCGTCACTCGACGGCGGCAATCTCGTCGAGAACGGACTGCATCTTCTCGCGTGCAGCTTCCTCCGATACCACCGAGCGGCCGTCCAAGCTGCGGAGATCGATCGAGGACAACTGCAGACCAAACCCAAATGCACGCGCGTGAAACGCCTGCAGCGTGCGAGCCACGGCTTGCTCGTCGGTCAACGGTACGGGGTCGGGTGTCGTCGTGCCGTCGCTGCCTTCCGCGGCCTCGCTCACGGGACCCTGGGTGACCGCGTCGGTCAGGTCGACGTCAGTGCACGAAAGCTCCGTGCCCTGCCGCGTCGACAGGCACACACGAAGCACGCGCCCCTCACCGGTCAACTCGATCGCGAATCCTTCACCGTCGGTCAGACGCGGCGAGTCGGCGAGACGCGCCGTTACGCCCTGCGCAATGGGGCCCTCGGCGCGGTTGCGAATACGTGCGGGGATCGAAAGTCCACGTCTTCGGATCGTGCCTGGATCCAGCTGCATCGTCTGCGCAAGATAGTCCAGCTCGACGTTCGACTTGCCCGCACTGGCCGCAGCCGCAGCCCCGACCGCCGCGACCCGTGCGCGCAGCAAGACCTCGGTTTCGGGGAGCGAGCCGAGTGCCACGTCGACCAGCCGCAAAGCCTCGGACTCATCACCCTCAGCCAACGCAATCTCCGCATCCAACGCGTCGTAATACGGTGTCACGCCGTCCTCAGACTCCGACTCGCGCGCTCGCTCGGTCATCACCCGAGCGACACCCGCGCCCACCACATCGATAAGGTCGCCAACCAACCATACGGGCACCGGTTCCAGCCCGCCGTGCACGTACGGGCGGAACGACGCGAGCAGGCGTGCTTCGTCGACAAGAATGTTGCGGATGCGTTCTTTGTCCGCGAGGTTGCGAGCCAAGCGCTGCATGGGCGCGAGAACGACGGCACCCGCCGTGTCGTCTCTGGCGGCATTGTCCTCGATGCCCCCGCCCCACGACGCCCGCTCCGCGCGGTTCTCGATGTCGGTGCGACGCAACTGCATGCGCAGCAGCGCGTGGGCCCCGGTCGCCTGCTCTTTGGTGCTTGAGGTAAGGCCCCGTCGGTCTGGTCGCTTCAGCGCACGGTCGACCAAGCGCAGCCCCGGCCGCGTACGGCCAATGACCAACATGAAGGTCGCCTGGGCAACGTCGGTCTGTGCGCGGTCTTGGTCCCGCAGGTACGGCGGCTGACGCTGGCGCCACCGCAGCATTTCCTGCAGCGCGTAGGCCCCATCGTCGATACGCGCGCCGTCCAGATACAACCGCATCAACACCCGCCACGGATTGGCGGGCGTGAAGTCCAACCGGGCCGTGCCCGCAATCGCCGCGCGTTCGACCTCGTCGGGTCTCAGCACCGCCGCCGCCGCCTGGGCTGCGTTGTAGGCGTGGACAGCGACCGGGGTGCGTTCGTGGGGTCCTGCCTGCGGCTCGTCTCGGACGGCACGGGCCTGCGCATCCTCCAACGCAGCCCAACATGCCTCGAAGCGTGGCTGACGTGTCGCCGCCTCCCCTTCAATCGCACACAACGCATTGAGCCCCAACGAGCGAGACTCCGGCTGCCGAGACTCTGCGGCCTGCTTGGCGAAGCCCCGGGCTTCGTCGTAACGCTGCAGTCGCATCAGTGGCCAGGCGTGCTCGGCGATGAGTTCGGGGGAGTACAGCGAGTCGTAGAAGTCGAGCAGGGTCAGCTGGTAGTCGAACTTCTCGAGTTCGCCTGCGATGCCTTGAGCGGCGAACAAGATCTCGCGGTGCAACTCGGTCGTCGGTCCTTCGGGCAACGGAAACGACGGATACCGCGTCTCGAACAGTTCCCGCGCACGCCCGAGGTGCTTCATCGACTTGGGCAGCTGCCCCTCGGATTCGCGCAGCACCTGCCCCAGTACGTAGTGTCCGATGATCGAGTACGGCTGGTCCTCGAGCAGTGCGTCCGCCTTGCGCCGAGCGGTGATGAGCCGGCCTGCGTTGTACAGCTCCAGCAGCGCGAGTTCTTGGCCGTCCGGCTCGTACGCACCTGTCGGCGAGTATTCACGTCCGGGGAGCTTGGCCTCACCGCACGCGCCCGCGAGCACCAAGGCCAGCAGCGCGCCCTGTGTGACACGACGGATCATGTCCGAGAGAGCGCCTCCAGCGGGGTGGCGCAGCACTGCCGTACGACCTCGTCCATCGACTCGGCCCCTGGCGCCAACGTGAGGCGGTGACCAAAAACCAAGGTCGCCAGCGCCCAGACGTCTTCGGCACCGACGTAGTTTCGCCCCTGGGTCATGGCCCGTGCTTGCAAGGCGGGCAGCATGAGCACCAGCGCGCGGGTCGAGACTCCCTGGAGCACCTGCGCGTGGCCACGAGTCTGGTTGGCTATATCGACCAGACATTCTCGGATCAGCGGATCGACGTGAATCTGGTCCTCGACCACGCGACGTACGTCCAAGATCTCCGTCCGGGTCACCCGCGGCAGTTCCTCACCGGGTGTCGAGCGCCGCGACTTGATGCTCGCGAGGATCTCGAGTTCGGCTTCCCGATCGATGTGCTTCATTTGGATCTTGAACAAGAAACGGTCCAGTTGCGCCGTCGGCAGCGGGAAGGTACCGGCCAGGTCCAGTGGGTTCTGGGTCGCGATGACAAAGAAAAGATCGTCGAGTTTCCGGGTGCGGTTGTCGCAAGTCGTTTGTTTCTCCGCCATTGCCTCAAGCAACGCCGACTGCACTTTGGGTGTGGTGCGGTTGATCTCGTCCGCGAGAACAACGTGAGCGAAGATCGGGCCCGGGCGAAAGAAGAACCGGTTGGTATTGGGGTCAAAAATCGTCGATCCGGTGACGTCGGCCGGCAGCAAGTCGGGCGTAAACTGGATGCGGCGGATCGTGACGATGTCATCGTCGGGCCGG
>JAESSZ010000258.1 GCA_016763875.1 Nannocystaceae bacterium | reverse complement strand
GGTCGACTCCAGCGAGCCGCTGGCCGAATGCGAAGCGTCCTCGACACCAACACGAACCCGCGCGAGTCCGAAGTCGAGAACCCGGACCACGCCGTCATCCCCAAGCACGACGTTGCCGGGCTTGAAGTCACGATGAACAATCACGGCCGCGTGAGCCGCCATCAGGCCGCGCCCGGCGTCGCGGAACACCGACACGATGCGACGCCACGGAGGCCGGTCTCGCAGCCAACGTGCCAGCGACCGGCCTTCGATCAACTCCATCGCGATGAAGACGCGGCCCTCGACCGTGCCTACGTCGTACACCTGCACAAGATTCGGATGACTCAGTTGCGCAAGGGCTTGGGCCTCACGAAGCAATCGCCGTGGCGAAGCGATGCCGCCGGTCGGCTCGTCGTGCAACAATTTCACCGCGACCTTGCGGTGTAGCTCGGGGTCGTAGCCCAGATACACCACGCCCATCCCGCCGTGCCCGAGAGGCTCGAGCAGCCAGTAGCGTCCCACCCGCTGCCCGCTTGCCACCGCGGTTCCGGTTGCCGCGGGGAACTCGCTCAACGTGCCGGAGTCGCTAGGCTCGCCATCAGCTGGCTGACCGACTTGGCGCGGCGTAGATGACTGGGCGCCCGACGACACTTCGCTCATTCGAGCATGTCAGGCCAGCCGTTCGCAACGCGAGGTGGGCGATCTTCGGTCTGGTTCGCGAGGCTGCGTTCCCGGAGACAGGTTTTGCTCCGACGCGCCAACTGGACGCGCCGAAGACTCGTTGTACTTTTCTGCAGACGGCGTCCGTACCGAACCCCCAGGCGTCACGTCAGCGAACGCTCCCAGTCGACAGTATGTCGCTGGGCGCGGTCGCGTCGCGCCACCCGCGGGGCAACTCAACACGGGGCCGGTGGTAGGCCTTACTTGGCGGCGGCGCCAGCGGCGTCGGTTGCAATCTTGGTCATGCACTCCGTCATCTTGGTGGTGGCGGCGGTGAGCTTCTCGGTGTCGTCGGGCTTAACCTTGGAGACGATCTCCTGGTTCTTGGTGACCCATTCCCCCATCTCCTTGGTGACCTTGGTGGTGCACTCCGCGTCTTTGCACGCGCATGACTTCTCAGCGAACTCCTCCATCTTCTTGACGTACTCGGCGCCGCCAGAGTCACAGGCGAGCGTGGGGAGGGCGATCAGCGCGATCAATGTTGCTTGGGCGAGCTTCATAGTTGCTGCATTAGAGCGCACAAGCGTCCACTTGTGACCACCCCCCCTGTCGATTTTATAAGATCGGTGGCCAGAACCGGTGCTAGCGGCCCCTCGGGCCGCGTTTTGCTCCTCAGTGGCGTTCTGGGTCCGCCAGGGTCAAGGCGGGTTCACTCCCCGCGCCCTAGGATTCGACCCGCATCGAAGAGCGATCTCCCCGCGGGCGCGGGCGGGTAGCGAGCGCAGCGATGGCGTGGTTGGAAGCGAGCCGTCGAGGCAGCCCTCAGGGTTTCCGAGTCGGAGTCGACCGCGAGATGCAACGCCAACGTGAGCACGCCACCGCGACGACACGCTCAGACGACACGCTCACTTGAGCGGGCTGTTGGCCCCGGTCAGCCACAGCGCAATGCCTGCAACGACGATCACGACGAGCCAACCCAGCATCCGTTTCCACGACACCAGGCCAGCATACTCCCCGGCATCAACCCATGCCGTCGTATGATTGCTTTTGAACGCAGGGCGCGATGGTTTCTTCCGAACAGCGATCTGATCTGAGCCTGCGAGGGCAGCCGACGGATCCGGGCGCAGCGCCGTACGACGATGCCGGCGGGGTCGAGAGCAAGTTGCGGATGGGGCGGGCGATCAAGACGCTGCTGCAGCGCGACCCCAAACCGATCCACGTTGGGCGCTACCGCATCATCCGCAGAATCGGCGCAGGCGGTATGTCGGTCGTTTACGCCGCGTGGGACGACGAACTGGACCGGGAAGTGGCTATCAAACTGCTTCGAGCGAGCACCGCGAGTGCCCCAAATTGGCAGCGGCGACTCCGCCGCGAAGCGACGGCGATGGCGAGTTTGGGACACGTCAACGTCGCGCACGTGTACGAGGTCGGCGAGCACGACGGCTGCCCGTTCATTGCGATGGAACTCATCGTAGGCACCACCGTTCGGCAGTGGTTGGCTCAGCGTACGCGCAGCGTCCCTGAGATCATCGCCATGTATGTCCAGGCGGCGCGGGGCCTTGCTGCGGCGCACGACGAAGGCCTGGTGCACCGTGATTTCAAACCCGACAACGTATTGGTCGATCAACATGGTTGGGCCCGAGTGCTCGACTTCGGGCTGGTGCTCGCGGCGGGGGAAAGCACAGCGGCGCCACCGGAGGACGAGTCGGACTCCGCGGGCGAGTCAGCCGACGACGAACCGGGGCCTACCGCGGACGCGGCGACCGTCGGCCATACGCTGCCAGGCACGGTCCTGGGCACCCCTGCGTACATGGCACCCGAGCAGATGAATGGCACTCAGGTCGTCGATGCCCGCGCGGACCAGTTCGCGCTGTGTGTGGCGTTGTACGAAGCGCTGCACGGAGAGCGACCGTTCCCGGGTGACAGCCTGACGGAGATTTCCAAGTCGATGCGACGGCAGCGCGTGCGCCCGGTCGTACTGGTCAGTGAACGTGTGCCCAAAGCCGTCGCCGAGGTCATCACGCGAGGGCTGGAGCAGGATCCCGAGCATCGATATCCTTCGATGGACACATTCATCGACGCGCTGATCCTCGCGCAGCAGCAACGCGAACGCGCCCGCCGCAGCGAGCTGGAACGGCGCGCACAAGCCCTTGATTTCGGGCCGCGGTCCGAGCTGCGGTGGCGTCATTCGATGTTCATCGGCGTGACTCTCGCCAGCGTCGTCGCCGTCCTGTACATGCTGCGGATCGCAGGGATCCACGAGGCCGACTACCCGGACGCGATCGCCATTGGCGTGCTGCTTATCGTACTGCAACGGCTGTCGGAGGCGCGTCTGTCCGCCGCGGGCGTCAATGCGTTTGGACAGCGATGGGCACGTTTGCTGACCATTGCATCCACCGTGGTCATCTACAGCATGGTCTTTTGCTGGACGCTGGGGTTGGACTTCAATCTCGGCCTGGCTATCACCTTCCTCACCGCTGGCTCGGCTTCGATGGCCGTCATCGTGTTCGTGGATGCGCGTCTCATCATCTCGAGTTTGTGCTTGCTCGCCACGGCGCCGGCTTTGGCGTTCGCGCCAAGTTACCGCCCCCTTTGGCTCATCCTTGGCATCGTTGGGGCCTATACCTCGCTCGCACTGATCTGGGGCCGCACCGCTCACGGGCAGGTGTCGTTGCCGTGCCCGCCCGGCGAGTAACGCGCGAGCACGACCGACCCGCTGCGACGATCCGCGCTAGTGTCCCCGCGCTTTGCCGAAGATCGTCGTCCACCACCTCGAACACTCCCGCTCCCACCGCGTGTTGTGGCTGCTTGAGGAGTTGGGGCTCGAGTACGAACTCGAGGTCCATCGGCGCCATCCCACCACGATGCGAGCGCCGCCCGAGTTGCGCAAGATTCACCCGCTGGGGCGTGCACCGATCATGGTTATCGACGGTGAGGTCCTGGCGGAGTCGGGCGCTATCATCGAGCACTGCGTCGAGACATTCGACGACGGCAAACTCGCGCCAAAGTCAGGCACAGCGGATGCACGACGGTACCGCTATTGGATGCACTTCGCGGAGGGTTCGATGATGGCCCCGCTGCTCGTGCGTTTGATCTTCGACAAGATCAAGTCCGCGCCTCTGCCCTTCTTCATCAAGCCGATCGCCAGCGGCATCGTGAAGAAGGTCGAGACGAACTACACCAAACCGGAGATCGACAACCATCTGAGCTTTGTCGAGTCGCAGCTGGCGGACCGTGATTTTTTTGCGGGTGATGCGTTTTCCTCGGCGGACATTCAGATGAGTTATCCGGTCCAAGCCGCGCTCAGTCGGGGGCGTAGCGAGGTCTCGACAAAGAACCTCACCGCGTGGGTTGCCCGGATCCGCGAACGCCCCGGCTACCTCGCCGCCGACGCGCGCGGCGGGCCGAGTATGGGGCTCGGGTAGGAAACGCAAAACGGCGCTCTGGGGGGACCAGAACGCCGTCTACGGAGTGCGCGCGGCAGGATTCGAACCTGCGGCTTTCGGCTTCGGAAGCCGACACTCTATCCAGCTGAGCTACGCGCGCGAGGCTGGTGGGTGTACCCGACGATCCCGGGAGGTGCAAGCCAATCCCGCGAAATGCGCGAGGTTCTTGCGTGGTTGGGCCTCAGATCCGCGTTACGGGCGGCCCCAGGTATGACTGCTACACTGACATCCATGAACACCGCGCTAGCTTGCGTCGCCGGCCTGCCCGACCTCGACCGCCTGCGTGAACTGGTCGAGCGGATCAAGCAGATCCTGGTCACCGGTGGCATCGGCCTGGCGTTGGCCGCGAGCCTCGTGTTCTTGCTGGCGTGGGTGCTGTCGTACCTGCGTCGGCCCGCCGCGACGGCCGAGACGACTCGCATTCTCCCCATCGCCGCACAGCTGAGTTCGTGGGCCCCAGCCCTACTCACCCTCGTCGCCGGTCTTGGCGCGCTGGTGCCCGCCCTCAAACCGTTCGTCCTGCAGAGCTTCGCGCTCGCCGTGGTGCTCGCGGGCTTCGCCTGGTGTCTGTCGGTCGCGGCCGTGGTCGCCGGGGGCTCCAAGAAGCAACTCGCCCGTGCACGCAAAGCGCTGCTGCTGTCCGGCACGCCCTGGTACTGCCTGGCGGTTTATCTCAGCACGTACCTGTAGTTCAGGCGGTCAAGTGTCGGGTCCAGCGTCTACAGAGCAGCGGTGCGGCACCATGCCCGCTGCACGTGGCCGTGCCACACTGGCCGTGATGCGAACGCTCGCCATCGCGGTGCTGTCGCTCGCGGCATGCGGCCCCATGGGGCCTAGCGCTCGGTCGCTGCACGTCGTCGAGGGCGAACTGGTGCATTCGCGACCGCCTGCCCCGCACGCGTACGAGTCCTACTTGAGAGCCCGCCTCGCCCTGGACGCCACACCACCGGACCCCGACGCGGCCCTGTCCTACCTGCGACGCGCGCAGCGATCCGATCCGCGCGACCCGCATCTTTGGGCGACACGCGCCGAGGCCGAGGCGCTCAAGGGCGACTTCGAAGGCGCTCGCACCTCCGCCCGACGCGCGCTCGCACTGAGTCCGGGCTACCCGCCCGCGCAACGCGTGCTCGCAACGATCGACGGCGGCGCACGCTCGGCGGAAGCGCCTTAGGCCTCCGGACGAGAGGCAACCGCCCGACCGGCGCAAGCGCAGATCACAGCGGAATGTTGCCGTGCTTACGGCGCGGGTTGTCCTGCCGCTTGCCGGCCAACATACGCAGGCTTTGGGAGATCCGAGCGCGTGTTTCCTCGGGCCGAATCACCTGGTCGATGAACCCGAGCTCCGCCGCTTTGTACGGGCTCGCAAACAAGGCTCGGTACTCCTCGGACAGCACCTTGCGTTTGGCGTCGGCATCGTCGGCCGCCGCCAACTCGCGCCTGAAGGTGATGTTGACCGCCCCGTCCGCCCCCATGACCGCGATCTCGGCGCCAGGGTATGCCAGGTTAATATCGCCACGGATGTGCTTACTCGACATCACGTCGTAGGCCCCGCCGTACGCCTTGCGGGTCACCAGCGTCACTTTGGGGACCGTGGCCTCCGTGAACGCATACAGCAGCTTGGCACCGTGTCGGATGATCCCGCCGTACTCCTGCTCGGTGCCCGGCAGAAATCCAGGCACATCCACCAGCGTGACCAACGGAATGTTGTACGCGTCGCACATGCGCACAAATCGAGCGGCCTTGATCGACGCGTCGATATCCAGGCACCCCGCCAATACCAACGGCTGATTGGCGACCACCCCGACACTCTCGCCAGCGATGCGGATGTAGCCCACAACCATGTTGCGGGCCCAGTCCTGGTGCACCTCGACGAAGGCGCCGTCATCCGCGATGGTCTCGATGATCGTGCGAATGTCGTACGGCTTGCTCGGATCGGCGGGCACCACGTCCGCGAGCTCGGGCGTGGGTCGCATGGGGTCGTCAGAGGTTTCGATCCGCGGCGCCCGCTGCAGGTTGTTTGTCGGCAGGTACGACAACAAGTCGCGCACCAGTGACAGCGCGGCTGCTTCAGTCGGTCGCCGAAAGTGCGCGACGCCAGACTTCTCGTTGTGCGTCTTGGCTCCGCCCAATGCTTCTTTCGTCACTTCCTCGTGGGTCACCGTCTTGATGACCTCGGGACCGGTGATGAACATGTAGCTGGTGTCATCGACCATCACGATGAGGTCGGTGAGCGCGGGGGAGTACACCGCACCACCCGCGCAGGGTCCGAGAATCACCGAGATCTGCGGCACCACACCGGAAGCGAGCACGTTGCGCTTGAAGATCTCGGCGTAGCCCGCGAGGCTATCGACACCTTCCTGGATCCGCGCGCCACCACTGTCGTTGAGGCCAACAACCGGCGCCCCAACCTCCGTGGCGAGGTCCATCAGTTTGCAGATCTTCTTCGCGTGGGCCATGCCCAAGCTGCCGCCAAAAACGGCGGGCTGCTGCGCGAAGACGAAAATCTGTCGATCGTCCACCGTGCCGTAACCGGTCACCACACCGTCGCCGTAGGCCTTTTTGCCGGCCATGCCGAAGTCGCTGCAGTTGTGCGTGACGAACTTGTCCAGCTCGACGAAGGAGCCGTCGTCGAGCAGCAACTCGATGCGCTCCAGTGCCGTCAGCCGCCCCGCGGCGTGCACTCGCTCCACGGCCTTGGCCGATTTGGCGCGTGCGGCGTCAAGCGCAGCCTCGCCCCCCGAGGCCGCATCGGGGGATCCACACAACGCTGCCAGCTCCTCGCGGATCTCCAGCTCTCGTTCGGCGTCACGCTCGGTATCCGCTGCCATCGCGGCGCAGGGTACCTACAGCGTCCCTTTGGTGGAAGGGATCCCCCCCATCGTCGGGTCACGCTGCACCGCCATCCGTAGTGCACGTGCGCACGCCTTGAACGCAGCCTCGACCACGTGGTGCGTGTTGCCGCCGGTTCTCAGGTGCAGGTGCAGGTTCATGCGCGCCTGCACCACAAATGCCTGGAAGAACTCACGCACGAGATCGCAGTCGAAGGTCCCGAGCCAACGGCCGGAGATCACCGGCAACTCAAACACCAGGTACGGCCGCCCACCAAGATCCAGCGCGCAGTCGACCAACGTCTCGTCCATCACCAGGGAGAAGTGTCCAAACCGTACAATCCCGCTGCGGTCCCCCAGGGCCTGGTCGAGCGCGGCACCCAGTACCAGCCCCGTGTCTTCAACGGTGTGGTGCCCGTCGATCTCGATGTCCCCTTGGGCGTCCAGTTGCAACGATAGCGCGCCGTGTTTGGCGAACGCCTCGAGCATGTGGGACAGAAACGGCACCGGGGTCGCGATGCGCGAGGGCTCCGGTACTAACCCGGTTTCGGGCAGCACCAAGTCCGCCGAGATCTGGGTTTCTTTGGTCTTCCGCGTGATCTCGCCGCGCCGCAAAACTATGTCCTTCGAATTACCGGTCACGCGCGGCCTCCAGGGGTGCCACCGGGTTGGCTCTCAATGAGTTGCAGCAGCGTGTGCAGAGGCGGGGCCGACTCAAGCGACAGCGCCAGCCTGGCATCAATCCATGCCTCGAGCATGCGGCCGCGCGCGAGTTTTTTCTTGGCGGACCGCAGGTAGATGCGTGCCAGTGCGTTGGAGACCTGCCGCTCCTCGGCCGTGATTCGTCGCGCACGCGAGACCTCGGACAGCCGGACTTGCCCAGACGCCAGCGTCTTGTCGTACGCGAGTCTCAACTCGGGATCGAGCAGCACGTTGTACGACTCGGTCATTCGCTTGTAGACCTCGTACACCGCCTGCTTGAGTGAGGCGCCGCTGTAGTGCACGAACTGGTCGGGGTGAAAGCGCTGCGCTCGCGCGTAAAAGCCCTCACGCACCGCGACGTAGTCACACCCCGGTCGCAGCCCCAGATACTCGTAGTACGAGAGTCCATCGAGGCCGTTGAACAGCCGCATGATCTCTTCGGTGAAGACCGCGTCCATTTGTCGTCTCTCATCGCCGCGCGGCGACATCACCAGCGGGAAGAGGTCCCGCGCCGCTCGCCTCACGTCGACGGAGTCGGTCCGCCATCTCAGCCACCTCTTCGTCGGTCAGGCCACCGAGCACGCGCATCTTCGTCGACTGGCTCACACCGGTCGCATGATCGCGAGCCCGGACCTCAAGCAAACCGTCGGCGTTGATCTCGAACGTCACCGCAATCGACACCTCGCCGCGGGGCGCCTCTCGCAGTCCCGACAGCGTGAGCTCGCCCAGCCTGAAGTTTGCGTCGAACTGCTCATTCTCGCCCTGACACACCTGGATCCGAACGAACCGTTGGTTGTCGGTCGTTGTCGTGAATAGGCGCGTTTGCTCGACCGGGATCGGGCTATTGCGCTCAATAATCATGTCGACGAAGCCGCCCACGGTCCGGACCCCAAGACTGCGAGGTGTCACGTCGAGCAGCACCGCACTACTGCTCATACTCGCTTGCGAGACACCACCGCCCGAGATCGGGACCAGCGAGCCCATCAAGGCCGCCCCCTGAATCGCGGCCCCCACCGCGACCACGCTCATCGGGTTGATCGAGGTCTGGGGCTCCTTGCCAAACACTTCACGCACGATCTCGCGAACAAGCGGCATCCGTGTGGTGCCGCCAACCAGAACAATCTCGTCGATCTGATGGGGCGACAGCCCAGCCGATCGCAACGCATCCTGACACACGGGCACTGTGCGCTGAATGATCGGGGCGATATGCGGCCGCAAGAACTCTTGGTCGAGCGTGAACTCAAGATTGCCTGGGTGCCCAGGCATGACCTCTTCCACCCGGGCCGAGGCTTTGGGGGTCTCCGACAGTTGGATCTTGACCTGCTCGGCGACAGCACGCAGCCGTTCCATCGCCACCGGGTTGCTGCCCGGGTGCACGCCATGCTGCTGGGCGTAGGTCTCGGCCATCATCTGCAAGATGACGGCATCGATGTCGTCGCCGCCGAGGAACATCTCGCCCGAGGTCGCCAAGACCTCGAAGACGTTGCGCGTGATCTGCAAGATCGTGACGTCGAAGGTGCCACCACCAAAGTCGTAGACCGCGATACGCCGGTCAGTGTCCTCGATGTATCCGTAGGCGAGCGCCGCGGCCGTCGGCTCGTTGATCACGCGAATCACGTCCAAGCCCGCCAATCGAGCGGCCACCCGGGTCGCGCTGCGTTGCCCATCGGTGAAGTTCGCGGGCACCGCTACCACGGCTTTGCGCACCGGCTGGCCGAGCGCCTCCTCCGCCATCTCGCGCAGATACGTGAGGATGTACGCAGAGATCTCGACCACGCTGTACAAACGCGCGCCCAGTTCAACGACAACCGCCTCGTTGTTTCCTTGCCGGATGTCGTACGGGACGTATGCGCACATCCGTTGGACCTCGTTCGAGGAAAACCGGCGGCCAATCAGACGTTTGTCGCTGAAGACGACCTGCGTGGGGTCAACCGCGCGGCGTCGCTTGGCCCGATTGCCCACGATGATCGAACCATCAGGGAGCGCGGCGACCACTGACGGCACGATTCGGTCTTCACCGCGCCGCACGACCGACGCCCGGCCATTGCGTACCACCGCACATGCCGAGTTCGTGGTCCCCAGATCGATGCCGATCACCGGCTCGAGCGCGTCGTCCATTTCAAACCGAGTCTATCCAATTCCGCGCCCTAGCCTCTAATGCTGCGCAATTCCGAGGGGTCGAACGCGGTCTTCGGCGCGGCTGGCGCTGAAAACCCCACGTTCCGTGAGCCTTTAGAGCAGGCGCTCAGGCACGAACACCACGTCACCGGGCGCCAACCGAGGGTCTTCGCGACCGCCAATGATCGCGCTAACGTCGATCACAAAGGTCTCCCGACCATTGTCGGTTTCCCTCGTCAGTTGCACCTTCTTCGCCTGAGCCAGCGGATTCATGCCGCCCGCGATCGACAGCGCCTGCAGCAACTTCAACCCGTCTTTGTACGGGTACGAGCCGGGCTCGTTGACCTGTCCGAGCACCGTGAACTCGCGGTTTTCCCTCGCGAGGATCACAACCTGCACCTGCGGGTCTCGAAGCCATCCATTGGAGAGCTGCTGCTCGATCTCCTGGGAAATCTCGCCCTGGCTGCGCCCCTGAACCGCGACCAACCCGATCCATGGGAATCGGATCGTGCCGTCCTCCTGCACCTGGTATTCGCCAGTGAGTTCCTCGGAGTTGGCGACACGAATGTCGATCAGATCGCCTGCCCCCACCCCGCCTTGATTGCTCGCGCGTGGCGGCGGAAGCTCCACGGGAGCGCCCTGTGGATGGCATCCCGCCAGCAACGCGACAACGACAACCCACAGGATGGCGAGACGCGATGCCATTTTAGATCCGTACCGCAGCCAGCAGCATGATCACGTGTTTGGTGAATCCAGCGATGTCGCGCGAGCCCGCGTCATCGCCGTCCTGAGGCACAAAGGTCGTCACGAAGTTCGCACTGTCCACGACCAAGTCGTACTGCAACCCGAACGACCAGATGCGCTTGACCGGCTGCTCGATCTTCGCGTCCAGCACAAAAAGGACATCTTCCCTCCGGAACTCCCGCGCGCCGCGGCCGACGTAACCCTCGATGCTCTCGTCCTCTTGCTGGGTGGGCAAGCCAGCGTAACGGCGACCCGCCACGCCCACCCCCAGCGTGCTGTACATGCGCCATCGCCACTGATGACGGGCTGCCAAGCGAGCGCCATTGTCCACGAAGTAGTTGCCCAGCAGCGAGTCTTGAAACTGGCGATAGCCCGACAGGTGCGGGTTGGTCCGTAGCGTGGGGAAGTAGTCCAGCCCAAGGTGCCCGATGAACGAACTGAAGCTCGGACCGTTGGGGTCGTCGCGGTAGTAGCCAAAGCCCCACCCCGCCGTTGCGTCCAAAGCGACCTTGCGCAGCACCTGGCCACGAAATCCGCCACGGATCCGATGCGCGTAGTTGTCCTCGTTGCGGCCTTCACCGATGCTCTCGCAGCAGTCGAGATAAAACGACCAGGCGAAGTCATAGGAGAAGAACAACGAGCTCTTGGGCAAGAACCGCCACTTAACCTCGGTCTGGGTACCGTTGATCATGCGGTTGCCCTTGGCGATGTCGCGCTCATCGCTGCTCTGGAATCGCAGCAGTTGGTTGTTGTAGCCAACCCCGATGCCCACGCGCCCGCCACCGGGGCGACCGATGAAACGCAAGGTCCCGTTGTGGTCGATTCGGTTGAAGTTGAACTCTGAGCCCGCGTCGAAGTTGCTCGGTTGCGCGGTCCGGAAAAAGTCCTCGTCCAGGTCAATCTCGAAGCGGCGCCCGGGTAGGATCGCCAGACGGAGGATCCCACCACCCGAGATCCGCGCCTGCTGGCGGATGTTGTCCTGGCGGGCCAGGTACTGGCGAAAGTTCATCACCGCACGCAGGCTGTAGTCAGCGAGTCGCGCCGATCGCTCTGGCGGCTTCATCAGCAGGCCGTCGCGGACCTGCCGGTTGCCGATGCCCAGCCACCCGGTCGGCGAGATGAATGCCGCCGCCTGCGGATCCTCTTCGGACGCGCCGTAAAACACGTTGGAGTCGACACCGCTGACGAGCGCGAAACCGGGATGAAAGGTGGAGCGCTGGCCGACCTTGATGCCCTCGCCGTCCTCGGCGACCGGAATCGACGCCCGCGCCGATGTACCGCCGCCCCACAGGACGATGCCGAGCAGCGTGACGAACAACATCCGCAACCTCGCCGCCGCGCGATTCTTACGCACAGCCGCAGGGCCCAGCTGCTGGGCCAACCGATGCCCAACTCGGGCGTTCGCGATACGGATGTCCAAGGTCTCGGCGGTCTACTCGGCGGTCTAAACGGGGTACAGGCTACGCCAATCCGTCACTCGGGACAGGAGGTGCACAAAAGCGCAGCGGCCGTGCGAAGGATTGTCTGCGGGTTGTCCACAGAGTCTTCTGCAACCGTGTCATGGCCACCCACGGCAGCATCCGTCGATTCGCGTCTGCTTTTGCGATGCGATGACGCTAATGCAAGACGGTACTGCGGTCTGCGGGATCGCCGAGTGATCTCCGCGGAAACTCGCGTTGCCGTTCTGCTAGCGGGTCGGCGAACCGACGGTCGGCGGTCGCCCGTCATCCACCGGGGGCGGCACGGGAGGCTGCCTGCCGATCGCCGTGGGATCTGCCATGGCGACCGACTGGGTTTCGTCGACATCGTTGTTGGCCGTGTCGTCGTTGTCGTTGGGCGTGCCGTCTCCGAGACACCCACGCGCCTGCTCCACCAGTTGCTCCAGTCGGCCGGCCGACGCCTCGACCTTCTGCAACGCGAAGTTGCGTTCGGCGGCATCGGCCGCGCTATCGGTCGCAACCAACAGATCCGCCGTCGCGAGTTCCATGACACCGGAACCTCGGTCGCGTTTGTCGACGACACAGGCCGCCCGCACAGAGTCGGAGTCCGCAACGGCATCCGAAGCGAGATCACCCAGCGTCGCCATGGACGACTCGAGAACACGCCTCGCCTCTCCCGCCGATTTCGGCGGTGCACCCGGTTCGGGAGCACCATCGTCGGTGGCAGGCGCATCCGTCGGCGCGGGCGCGGCGAACGTGGGCGCCGAGATCAGGAGCGCCACTGCGGCGACGACACCAGATGAAAATCGTGCATTCATACGCTCTTCACTCCCACTACGCACCACCGGAGAAAATCACCGAGAACGTGACCTCGGCCGTGTCCTCGCCCTTGGGGAACCGCCAACCGCGGATCTTGCCCGTCGTACAACTCTTGATCGCACCTGAACCGAGCGTGTCTTCCTCGACGGCAACGCGCGTGACGTTGCCCATCATCCCGATCTCGATCGTGTACGTCATCTTGCCCGACAGATCAGGCGAAGTCCGAAGTGCCCGCTCGTAGCAAGACCGCAGCGCCGAGGTCCTGCGGTTGATGTACGCGCGCAGTTTCTTTTTATCGACGTCGCCGAAAATGTCGGTCTTCGTCGCCTTGGCGCGTCCTCGGACTTTGCGCTCTTTCTTGGTGTTCTTTTCGAGGTTGGGACCTTCGGAGGTCGTCAGACCGCGGTTCTCGACCGCCGTGCCGAACTGATCGATGCCTTCGCCACCGGGCACGTAGGGACCAATGTCTCCGCCTTGCGCGAGCGTTGTGCTCGTCATGCCCTGGTCGAAGAGTGCCGCGAGATTGTTCTCGGTGCTGTCGATGACGTCGAACACCGTGCCCTCACCCGGGCCGCCGTAGGTACCGAGGACCCGAGCCACACCAACGCTGCGTGCCTTGCTCAGCGCCTTGCTGGAGAACTTCTCGGGCTTTTTGCTGAGCTTCGGCTCCGGCTTAGGCTTGTCGTCGAGGACCTTCTCGTCCTCCTCTTCCAGCGCTAGTTCGTCTTCCTCGTCTTCCTCCTCGGGCGGAGGCGCCTCTTTCTTGGGCTTCTTGACGATGCCCATCGCCTGCACGAATCGCTCGTCCAGGTCGTCGACGTCGAAAGAGTCTTCGTAGTCGCTGGTGCCTGCCCACACAAACCACGAACCGAGGACCGCTGCCGAGGCCGCGATGCTTGCCTGCTCGCGCTTGCCCCAAAACTGGTCCAACGTCGTGTTGAACTGCTTCGGAAACGGCAGTTTGGCTGGGATCGGTTTGGGCGTATCGAACTGGAAGAGGATCTGGCTTTCGCCGATCATCAACTTCCCCTTCGCGCGCGGCGATAACTTCACGCGAAGTTTGTCGCCCTTGCCGAAGCGCTTGCGCATCGCGCTGATCGTCATTGCCTTGCGGCCAAGCGAGATCTTGCCCTTCACGTGCGGCGGCACGTCGAGGAAGTAGTGCCCTTGCCGGAAGTCGAACAGCGAGTGCTTCGTCGGCGCGCGTGAGCCGAACAGGATCACATCGGAACTAATGTGGGTGCCGACCGAGATCGGACCAGCGACGCTCTGATGGACCTCATCGCAGACCAGGTCGTCGATGACGACCGCGACGCGGAGGACCTTGGTGCGAGCGGGTTTCGGAGCGGGCATCAGCTTTGGGTGAGACTTGCGTTTTGGTAGTGTTCCGCGCTTTGGTGGAGTCTAAGTCACTCTAGCGCGGACAGCGATGCGCTGTCACCTGAGTCATCAGCGCATCCGTATTCGATCTGTAGTTCACCTGGGCACGCCCCAGGCAACCAATCCGGGCCAGATCGCTTACATAGTGATGAGTACTGCGGCCAACGTATCGGCTCAACCTCCGGTCCTCACCGAGTTTCCCGCGAACGCCTCAGCGGTTCCCATTGTATTGATCTCGCCCACGAAAAACGACCAAAGCGCAGCCAGCCTAAAGCAGCCAGCCCAAAAACACTCCGCAGCCTGTTCATGGCCGCACAGACCGTCACCCTTCTAATGAAATCGGGACAGTGAGATCGAGCACCGAGCAGAGCGAACAAAGGGCCGAGCGTATTCGTACGCCCGACCCCAGTCCTCATCGCCGTGTATTCGCGTGTGCGACTACCCGCCGGTCTGAATCACACAGAAAGCAAACTCAGTGAATTCCGCCCGGCCGGCCGTGAACATCACGTTCACCAAGGTGGAGAACTTGAGCCTCTGGTCACCGACCAGAATGAGTCGACCGTTCCAGGGTTCTTCCCCCTGCGCTGCTTTCATCGCCTTGGCCTTGTCCGCTTCCTCGGCCATCGCGTCGAACAGTGGCCCGATCAAGTGGCCCTTGAGGGCCGCGGGATCCACGTTTCCATCGTCGTCCAGCGTCACCAACTTCTTGTTGTTGAAGGTGATCGCGCGTGACGAGATGTATACCGGCACCCCGTCAGTGATCGGGGCATCGGCATGTGACAACGGGATTTTTTGTCCCGCGGTCGGCATGATGATGACCGGATCGGTCGCGTACGACTTGAGCAGGTAGATCACGATGATGGACACAATGTCCATCAGAGACGTGATGTTGAGGTCGCCGACCTCTTCAACCTTGTCCCGACGGGCCGCCTTCTTGGCGGCCTTTTTTGCCAAAAACAGTTGGTCCGGGGTCGTCATCTAGCCTGCACCTGCTTCCACGACCGATTGCCAAAAGAGGCAGTCCTCGGGGACTTTTTCGCCCTTCATGGCCTTGGCCAGCCGGCACTTGCTCCCGCGTAGGGCATCCATCGTTTGAATGAGTGCCTGCATCGGGATCGTGTTCTCCGCGGAGATCGTAACGACGGTCTCGTGGGCGAACAGCGACTTGTACTGCTTTGCCTTAGCCTCGAGTGCTACGTAGTCGTAGCGATCGAAGTCGTCCATCGCCGCGCCTGGTTTCGCGAGCGGGATGGTGGGCTTGCTGGAGTCGGCCGACTTACCAGCGTCCGCGCCCTCTTGCTGGTCTTGCGCACTGATGCGGTAACCGTCCTCAAGGATGAACACCTTGAGATTGAGGGGCTTTTTCTTATCGTCCTTTTCCTTCTTCTGGTCGGCCGAGGCCGCAAACTTCGGTGGGTTCACATTGACCGCAGCGAAGCGTGCGACTTCCATCGCCAAGAGAAGGGCCGGGATCAGCAAGAACATGATGTTCATAACCGGGAGAAGGTTGGCTTCGACCTCCCCCTCCTCGGCGCCTTTTCTTTTCTTCCTAGCCATGACTCTTTCGAGTTCCTCCCGTTGATACGTGGAAAGGCCGGTGGACTGATGCGACCACCATTGGCCCCATCAGTGTCACCACCGGATGGCTAGCCCTGGCGGACCCGCGCCGCGAGAAGGTTCTCAAGCTTGACCGCGTAGAGATCGACTTCGTCGGAAATCTTCTTGGCCAGGTTCGAGATGAAGATGTGTGTAGCGAGCAAAGGAATCGCGACCATCAGACCGAAGCCGGTCGTATTGATGGCGATCGAAATGCCCTTCGCAAGTGCCGTTGCACGCTGGTCGGCGGCGACGGTTGCAACTGCACGGAACGCCTCGATCATCCCGAAGATCGTACCGAGAAGGCCGAGCAGAGTCGCGATGTTTGCCAGCGCCGAGATCATCGGCACCCGCTTGGAGATGGCAGGACCCACCTCGAGCATCGCTTCCTCAACGGCCGCCGCAATGTCGGCTTCGCTCTTGTTCGCGCGGGTAAGACCCGCCTTGATCACGCGAGCGAGCGCCGCCTTGTCGGCTGCGTTGCAGAGCTTGATAGCCCTGTCGATATTGTTGGCCATCACCAGCTTTTGAATCTGGTTGAAGAACTGCCCTCCGTTTATGTTGAAACGGAAAAACAGGAAGATGAACCGCTCGATCATCACACCACTGCCCAAAATGGCTGTCAGTGCGATGGTGTGCATGAAAGCACCGCCCTGCTGATAGAACTCAGCGAAGTTACCCATGACCTTTTTCGTCCTTCTCGGAAGCGGGTCCGACCCCGCGAATGCCTCACCGGGTGGCACGTCCTTGACCCGGTGTTGTTGTTTGAGCTGCGTTGTATGGTGCCTTACGTGGCACCGAGTTGGCGAGCATTCTCGCGCGCGGATAGCGCTCGCCGCCCTACATCAGAGTAGGGTGTTTGCAGCGGGAAGTGTTGTCGTTCGCGTTTCGCCCTAAGGCGAACAGAAAGTCTCAATGTAGGCCGGTGCGTGAACGCGCCGACCTTGCCAAGTGATCAAGGAACCGGACCGAAGACCGGTGTGTTTAAGGGACCAAGTGTTGGGAGAGCCCGCGCCCCCGCGGGCGAAGTGACCCAAGGTGGGATTAGAACAGAGGATCCTGCACAGACTCAAGCACCAAAGGTGAAAACCTCGCGTCAAGCCGAGCCCAGTCGTGTTCGAGTTGGCTGCGGCGCAGGATGTAGTAAGCGGACGGTTTCTCGAGCTGGCCTTCGACCAGGAACTCGTCCAGCGAGATCTTCTTGGGGCCCCTCTTGGCTGCACTAGCGGGCTTACTGGCCGTCGCGCGGCTGGGGGTGGGGTCAGCGGGAGGGGCCGCCTGATTGGCGGCCGCGCGAGATCCGCCACTCGCTGCGTTCCGCCCGCGAATGGCAAGACGCACACCGGTCGGCGCGGGGCGCGGGGCGCGATCCGTTTCGCTCCGACTGCCTGAAGTTGCGCGCACAGTCGCCGAGTCCGTCTCGGGGTGCCGTGCGGACGATGGTCGGGAGCGATCTGCATCATCACGGACCGCGGATTTGGGCCCAGAGTCAGGTCGCGACTGCGGATCATCGTTCCGTCGCAAACGCGAAGACGGCGGAGAAGCGGGCTCGTTCGCAGTCGCACGGGGGTTCAAGTTGCCTACGTTGGCGGTGTTCGGCACCGCGGCGAGCAGGCTCGAAGGCGCCGCGAGGGTAGCCAATACTATCGCGCCTGCCAAGGTAAACCAGCATACAGGCGAGTGCGCAATCGACTGAGCACGTGTCGTTGGGATGTCTTGCAACTGCACGGATCCACGGCCTGGGCCGGACGACCCTACCCGGTTTAGTGTCCGTGCAAACTCGCGGGTTCCGCGCTCGGTCGATTTTTTTTCTGTGGCTGGCGGCATCGGGCACATCGTCGTCACGGGATCAGCCGGGCTTGACCGGCGTTGGCTTCACGGGTGCCGGCTTCGCTGGAGAGGGCTTCGCGGGCGCGGGCTTCGCAGGACTGCTCGGCGCGGGCTTCGTGG
>JAESSZ010000257.1 GCA_016763875.1 Nannocystaceae bacterium | reverse complement strand
TTTCCGGATGCACCGGCATTGTCGGCCGCTCCGCTTCGAGCGCTCACGACAAGCTGTGCCGTTGCGAGATAGGTGGGCGTCACGCCGGGCAGCGACTGCGACGACAGCAACCCCGACACCTACCTCGGCGCCGCCGACAATGACGACCCGCTGGCCTGCATGCAGGACGACGACGACGACGGCTACGGCGATGACGATCCCCCACCCGGCGTCGACCCTGGCAACGACTGCGATGATACCGACCCCGACACCTTCCCGGGCGCTGCGCCCAACGATGACGCGACCGCCTGCATGCTCGACGCCGACGGCGACGACTACGGCGATGCGACCCCGCCACCAGGCGTGACCGCGGGCACCGATTGCAACGACGATGCACCGTTTGCGTTCCCCGGCGCCGCCGAGATCGAAGAGCCCACCGCCTGCATGGAGGACGAGGACGACGACGGCTTCGGCGATGCGAATCCGCCCGCGGGCGTGACGCCCGGCACCGACTGCGACGACACCAACCCCGGCGTGCTGAGCTGCAGCGTGTGGTGCACGGACGAGGACACCGATGGTTTTGGCGACCCGGGCGCATGCGTGCTCAGCGATACGCAGCCTCCGGGCGCAGTGGGCAACGACACCGACTGCGACGATGACGATATCGATACGTTCCCGGGCGCTGCGCCCAACGACGACCCCACCGCGTGCATGACCGATCTCGACGGCGACGACTGGGGCGATACCAACCCCGCGGCCGGCGTCGATTCAGGCACCGACTGCGACGACGGGGACCCGTTCACGTTCCCGGGCGCAGCACCCAACGACGACCCCACCGCGTGCATGACCGACTTTGACGGCGATGATTGGGGCGACGACGCGCCGGCCGCGGGCGTGACCTCGGGCACGGACTGCGACGACGACAACGCCAACACCTTCGTGGGCGCGGCACCCAACGACGACCCCACCGCGTGCATGAAGGACGACGACGGGGACGACTTTGGCGACGAAAACCCGCCAGCGGGCGTCGATCCCGGTACCGACTGCGACGACACCGACGGTGCGGTCGTTGTCTGCACCAGCTACTGCGACGACACCGACGACGATGGATTCGGCGACCCCAACGCGTGCACGGCCGTGCCCGTACAGCCACCGGGGACCGTACCCAACAGCAGTGACTGCGACGACACCGACGGCGACACCTTCCCGGGAGCGGCGCCCAACGACGATGCCACCGCGTGCATGACCGACGAGGACGACGACGACTGGGGTGATGATGCTCCAGCGCCGGGCGTGACGTCCGGCACTGACTGCGACGACGCCGACGCTGACACCTTCCCGGGTGCGGCCCCCAACGATGACGCCACCGCCTGCATGACCGACGTCGACGGCGACGATTGGGGTGACGACGCTCCGGGCGCCAATGCCATCGCAGGGACCGACTGCGACGACTCCGACGCCGACACCTTCGTGGGCGCGGCGCCCAGCGATGACCCGGACGCGTGCATGACCGATGTCGACGGCGATGACTACGGCGAGATCAGCCCCGCACCGGGTGTCGAACCCGGTACCGATTGCAACGACGGCGACGCTGCCGAGCTGCGGTGCGCGTTGGTGGTCACGCAGGACGGCACGTTCGACGAGCCCTACGACCAAGTGCTCGAGGCATCGTTGATCAACTTGGACTTCACCAGCCTGACCGCGGTCGCCGACAGCGGCACGGTGCTCGCGGACGGTGACGGAATGACGCTCATCGTCATCTCTGAAACCGCGACGTCCTTTCAGATCGCAGGCACCTTCCGCGACGCCGTGTCTCCCGTGGTCTGCCTCGAGGGCCTGGTGTGGGACGACATGGACATGGCGCCGCAGGCGTCGACGACCAACAACGACTTCGTCACCATTCTCGACGACACCAGTCCACTGGCGGCCGGATTCAGCAGCCCGCCCAACGTACAAGTCATGAGTGGACCGGGCGCTGGCGTGTTCTATACGACGCCAGGACCCAACGCGTTGAACATCGCCTCGCGAGCCGCGGACACGGACGACATCGTGTACTTCGCCTATGAGGCCGGGGTCACGATGATCAACGGCTTCGACGCGCCGAGTCGTCGGGTTGGCCTAGGCTACGACGCCGATCAGACCGGCGCCACTTCTGGGAGTCTGACCACTGACGGTGCGGCACTCTTCGAAGCCGCCGCGGCGTGGGCCATCGAGTAGCTCGGGACCACAACTCAGCTACCCACCGGATGTGCAGTGATTTGCAATCCTCGGTGGTGTAACCGCGTTCGCGAGCGACTGAGGTAGGGTTGCACCCCCCCGATTGACCGCGACCATGAACGTCCGCCTGCTCCTCCTCCCGACCCTCGTCGCGCTATGCACTCCAGGCCTCGTCCAGGCGGCACCATCCGCGTCTGGCTCGATCTCAACGAAGTCCGGGGCCGAGGGCAAAGCCGAGCGTCGACGCCGAGACCGCGACAAGAAGAAGGCCGAGAAAAAGGCCGAGAAAAAGTCCGGAAAAAAGGCGGACCCACAGGACAAGTGGATCAAGCGCTGGCCGCCCACGCGAAACATGGTGGAGCTCGGCGTGTACGGCGGAATCTTCCTGCCGTCGACGGAGATCGAACTCTTTGAACCCATGCCAGGCCGACCGGACATGGGCTTCCGGGAGTTCAAGCGCGTCGCGTTCGATGTCGGAGGGCGCGTGGGCTACTACCCGGTACGGTTCTTCGGGCTCGAAGTCGAAGGAGGCGCGATGCCGTCCCAAACGACCGCCGATACGCGCGCGCTGATGTACCACGCGCGCGGGCATCTCGTGGCCCAGCTCGCACGCTACAGCGTCGTCCCGTTCATCCTAGCGGGCCCTAGCGGACTGGGCGTGGCCAGTGACAGCATCGCCGTCGGCAACGATATCGATCTCGGCGCTCACTTTGGTGCCGGTCTGAAGTTCTTCTTCAGCCGCCGGACAATGATGCGCCTGGACCTCCGCGACACCCTGACCGCGCGCCGTGGGCTCGGCGAAGGCGTCGCAAACTCATTCGAGGTGCTACTCGGCTTATCGATCACATTGGGTCGACCGAAACCCAAGCACGTCGAGCCGCGCGACCGCGATGGCGACGGGTTCCTCGATCCAGACGACAAGTGCGTCGATGTGCCTGGCGTGGCCCCCGACGGATGTCCGATTCCCGACACCGATGGCGACGGGTTCCTTGATCCGGACGACAGCTGTCCCACCGAGAAAGGGCTTCCTCCGGACGGCTGTCCGTTGCTCGATACCGACGGCGACGGGTTCATGGATGACGTCGATGAATGCGTCGATGTGCCGGGCGTCGAGCCAGCGGGTTGTCCGATTGGCGACACCGACGGTGACGGCATCCTGGACGACGTCGACGTCTGCGTCACCGAGCCCGAGACCCACAATGGGTTCGAGGACGCGGACGGTTGCCCCGACGAGGTGCCAACGGATGTCGAGGCATTCACCGGGGTCATCGAGGGCATCTACTTCGACACCAACCGGAACTCGATCAAGGACCGCTCCCGTCCCAAGCTCGACGAGGCTGTCGCTTTGCTTGAGAAGTACCCGATGCTCAGGCTGGAGATCAGTGGTCACACAGACTCCAAGGGCCAGCGCGACTACAATATGAACCTGTCGCTGCGGCGCGCGGACGCAGTGAAGCAGTACCTCGTGGACGCGGGCATCACCGCCAGTCGCCTCCAGACCCGCGGCGCGGGCCCGGACGAGCCGCGCGACTCCAATCGGAACAAGGCCGGTCGTGCCAAGAACCGCAGGATCGAGTTTAGTCGTCTCGAGCCGTAGGTTGACGCAGGGCGAGCAAGGCGGGCAGCAACGTGAGGTCGACCAAGAGCGCCGCGATGACGATCGTCTTAAATGCCTTAACTAAT
>JAESSZ010000256.1 GCA_016763875.1 Nannocystaceae bacterium | reverse complement strand
CTTGTATTTCTCGTATATGTCTGCAGGAGTGCCGCCTCGCCGTGCCGCCCCTGTGCCCCGATGCTCTGGGCGAGGTACATCCGCGCGGTCGCGGTGTTGGTGTGCTGAGGCCCTAATGCTTTAGAGAACACCTCCTCAGCTCCGGCGAACTGCCGCTGCGCGGCGACGTGCTCGCCCTGCGTGTACAAGACGCCCCCAACCCCGACGCGGTACATCCCAATCTCAGGATGCTCTGGCCCAAGCGCATCCTCTCCGATCTGCAGTGCAGCACGATACTCGGCCAGCGCTTCGTCCGACCGCCCAAGCTCCTGCAGCACAACGCCGAGGTTGTTGTGAGCCGTTGCGACGTTGGGGTGTCGGGGGCCCAGACCTTCTTCGAAGAGCGTCTTCGCGAGGCGCAACTGCTCTATCGAAGACTCGTGGTCACCCCGATTGGAAAACACGATGCCCAGGTTTGCCCGCGCGCGTGCGACATCGGGATGATGCGGACCAAAGCCCTGCTCGAACAGCTCGATCGCTGCGACGTGATGCGCGATCGCCTCATCGTAACGAAGCAATACCTCCAGCACATTGCCTAGGTTCATGTGTGCGTTGGCCAGCCCGCGGACCGACGTCTGCTCCTGTGCGCGCAATAGCGCAGCCTCGTATTCGCGAAGCGCTTTAGCGTTCTTTCCCTGCGCTTCGTAGATGTTGCCCGCATAACCGAGGAGATCGCCATCATCGCGGTCAGACCGACCACTCAATGCTCGAGCCAGATCAACGAGCTCTTCGCCCTCCGCATGACGCGCCTGAAGTCGGCCCACAAGGTAAACTAAATCCACCGTGACTCTTCGCAGCACGGAGAGATCCCCAAGCTCTGCCGCCTGAGCACGGGCGCCGCGAAAGTGCACCTCCGCCTCGGCGTAATTGCCCCGGGCGAGCTGCACCGCCCCCTTGGATCGCGCGACTTCAAGGCTCAGCAAAGGCGCCGAGAGCTGGTCTGCTCGCTGTTGTGCGCGCGAGACGAGCGTCCACGCGACATCGTAGTCAACCCCGGCAATCCTGGCCATCGCCTGCGCCAACTCTCCGCGAGCACGGCTTATCTCGTCTGCATCTTCGGGGTTGGGAGGCACCGCCCGCCCGAGAAGTCCGTCAATGTCCGCACACGGCGCCAGTGAATCTAGCGTCGCGACGACTTGGACAGACTTCTCGATAGTCTGCGGGCGCCCGTCGGCGAGGACCCCGGTCACAGCAACAAGGCTCTGTTTGGCGCGAGACAAACAGGCCATTCGCAAGTCGCCCACGCGGGCGGACTGCTCCTTGCGAACCTCGGTAGCCTCGCAGGTCTCGGTGAACATCTGGGACCACGACTCGCTCCACCGATCTAGCTGCGGCCGTACGATGGCCCAAGATTCTGGCGCATAGCGGATCTCCGATCCGACGAACGCCTCCCGAATCTCAGCGCGGCGCGCAGAGTCCCAAATCCCGAGCAACTGTTTGGCCGCCCCCGAGCAGCGCTCCTCCCCGCGGTCCGCCACGGCAGCGAGGCCAATAGCCGTGGCGCCCAGGACGCAAACTCCGACCGCAACCGCTGTCACGCGTGAACGTCGCGACGTTGGCGTTGCCCGTAGAGCCTCGAGCAACGCCCGCATGGAAGGCCACCGATGCTCGGGCAGCGGCGCCAGGCCCCGCGCGACCACATGATGAAGCCAGGCAGGGACATCGCTGGACGCTGGAGCACGGCGACGTTCGCCGGCTCTGACGGCCTTCGACAACGTGGCAAGCGTATCGCCTGAGAAAGGGCGCTCGCCATAGAGCCCTTCCCACAGCGCCACGCAGAACGAAAACTGGTCGGCCGCCGCTCCCACGTTGGCGCTGGCAAACTGCTCAGGAGCCATGTACGCGGGCGTCCCCAGCAGCGCGCCAGTGGCGGTCAGCGTGCCCTGGTCAAGCGAAGGGGCGAAGCCTCGCTCGGAAGCGTCTTGTTCAACTGTTTCGGGCACAAGATCGCGGCCTCGAGCGATCCCAAAGTCGAGCACACGAACCCGAAGGCGATCGCTCGCTGCGTCTTCCACCATCACGTTGCTCGGTTTGAAATCGCGATGAACGATCCCTTCGGCATGGGCGGCCGCAAGGCCCTCACCCGCCTGAAGGTAGGTCGAAACAACGGGGCGCCACGACCGACGAGACTCTCCTTGCCAGGTCGCGAGGGTCGTGCCCCCCACGTATTCCATGGCGATGAACAATCTTCCCTGGGCTTCACCAACCTCGTAGACCTGCACCACGTTTGGGTGCGTGAGTCGGGCCATCAGCTTGGCCTCGCGCACCACTCGAGCGCGATCCTTTGCCCGTGGTTCCCACGACAAGACCTTGATCGCTACCCGACGGTCGAGTTGTTCGTCGTAGGCCGCGTACACGTCCCCCATGCCACCCCGGCCGAGGTGGCGAAGGACCGGAAACCGCCCGATCCGGACCGCCTCGTTCTCCTCGCCGAATAACCCAGCGCGAACCTTTGCCCGCGCGACCTGCTCACTGATCGAGGGAGGCGCGTCCTCGTCCACCGCGCCAGAGTACACCGACGACCGTGGACCGCGGCCTTTCCTTAGTGATCGTGGCCGTCGCCGGGGTGGGCGTGGCCGTGCTCGAGCTCGTTTTCGGTCGCGTCGCGAATCTCCATGATCTCGACATCGAAGTGCAGCGTCACGCCGGCCAGCGGATGGTCGGGCGTGATCGTGACCTTGTCCCCGGCGACGTCCAAGACCCAAAGCTGCATGTGGTTGCCGTCCTCGTCCTCGGCCGACACGGGCATGCCCGGCTCGGGATTCGCACCCTCAAAGGCGGAACGCGGCACCTCTTGAGTGTCCGCTCCACTGCTCGGACCGTAGCCGTCTTCGGGTGCGACGACGGCCTCGACCTTGTCGCCGACCTTCTTGCCTTCGAGCTGCGCCTCAAGACCGGGCACGATGTCGTCGCTACCATGCAGGTACGGCATCGGCTCACTGCCGCGCGAAGTGTCGAGTTCCTTGCCGTCGCCATCGGTCAGCGTGTAGTGGATGAGGGCGACCTTCTTCGCAGCGATGGCAGACATTCGCAGGCGCTTTAGCACAAACGCAGGTGGCGGGTCAGCAGGTCGCGGCGGTCGAGCTCTGCGGGGGACGCCCAAACAGCAGGCGGAGATTCCGCTTGATGACGTTGTTCCATGCCAAGTGCGGGAGGCCCCTGAGGAACTCCCACTACGAGCCCTTGCCACCACGACGTAGCGTTTGCAGCACCACCGTTGGCGGCACCGGCCAGGAGTAACTCTTGGTGGTGACGGCCTTCCCCGACAGAAGCGACGCCACCGCCTGAGCGGTCGCCGAGGCGTTGTTCCAGGCCGACCGAAACACGACGCATCCGTTACGGTTGATAACGAAGACCGAGTTGGGCATGCCCCCGTACGCGCGGTGGGCCGTTCCCTCGAAATCGTCCACGAGGATCGTCCACGAGGATCGTCCACGAGGATCATCCACGAGGATCGTCCGGGTCTCGCGGTCATCGCCGTTGAGCCGAGATGCGCAGGCCTGCTTGTCTTCGAAGTTCGCGTGCCCCTGGATGTCCGCCCCCGAGTGCGCCTCGCGGATGTACAAGACCCGGGCGCTCACCCGCGCGTCCTGACTCAACGCCTCCATGCCCGCGCGACGGCCTTGGAACAACGGGCAGGTGATGCTGCCCATCTCAAGCACGAGCAACTCACCGTCGAAATCCAATAGACGGATGCCCTTGCCGTCTGAAGTCGTCAGCTGAAAGTCAGGTGCCTTGCTGCCCACGACGGGGCCCTCGAAGTTGTCGAAGTCGTAGTCGCCAGTGGAGAACTCGGTGTAGTTGTAGCTGTCCATTTGGTTGGTTCCTCAGCCGGCCACGGCCAACAGATTATTGGTCATCGTTCGTAGGGTGGTCACGGTCTGCTTGATCTCGCGCGCGGATAGGCCTTCGCAACACTCCGCGATCAGTGTCTTGGCGATCGGCACAAGGAGGTCCTGGAGCGCCTGGCCTTTTTTGCTCAGACACACCAGCGATCGTCGCCGGTCATCACCATCGGTCTTGCGCACGACGAGCTTCTTGTTCGCCATGCCGTCGACCAGGCGAGTCACAGTGGTCCGATCGCGGATCGTCGCCTGCGCAAGCGCGCCCGGCGTCTGGCCATCGGACTGCCACAGGAGCAGAAGCACCGCCCACTCCTCGGCGCTCACCCGATGGCCCGCCCCTTCAAATCGACGCCCAAGTTCCTTGCGGACGACGAAACCGAGTCGATTGACCCAGTGCAGCGGAACGTCCTGGAACACGAATTCCATAAGTGTATACAGCACCTATTGTAGTGCGCACGCAAATAATCTCGCTCGCCCAAAAGACGAAACGGCCCTCAGCGCTCCCTGCAGACCGACGGGTGCAGCGTCGCGTCTGCTTCACATCGCCCACACGAACAATCCTCGTCGGTGTGGCACACGCTAGGGGCAAACGACTGACAGTCTTCGCCTCGAGCCCCGGCTGGCTCGCAGCCAACGACGACCGAGTTCGCGGCGTACACCAGCTGGCACTGCTGCTCGGGCCCGCAGTCCTCGGGCCCATCGCAACTCGCGACCACCGCGCCCGCGCAGTCGGCTCCGATCGGATTGCCGAACTCGTCGCGATCGACGCACGTCGTCGTCCAAGCGTCCGGGCTCTCGCCGGGACAACCGACGCATGATTGAGCCGGCAGGCACGTCTCGGCACCACAAGAGACCTCAACGGGCGACGGCGAAGCAAGGTCGACTCTCGGCGAGTCTTCGCCGGTCTCGTCAGCCCCGGTCCCGTCCTGATCGGGGTTTGGGGTCTGGGCGGTTGACCCGCCCGACCCGGTCGTCGCGGTCGGCCCCGCTCCCGTGCCAGACCCGCCCTGTGAGCCCGAGGTGTCGTGTACGGCGACTGAGCGGTCCGAGCAGGCCATCGCCGTGAGACTCGACGCAATAATGAAGGTCCCGAGTTCTAGGTTCACGACCACCAAACGGGGCCTGTTGGTGGTTGTTTCGGATCCAGGGGAAAAAAGAGGCTGCGGCCCCCGGCGGCGCCTACGGAACCAATGACCCGCGCTCCCCGGCCCCGTTCGAACAAACGACAACCGCCGACCCGGTGTCCAGTCGCAGTACGACCCCGGACTCGTCCAGCAAGAGTTCCGCGACTGGGCCCAACGGGTGTAGCCCCGAAGCGGAAGAGCCGCTTGCCGTTGGTGCAAGGGGCCACGCCACCCTCACGAAATTCCCCGGGCCATAGTTGGCCCCACAAACCTTCTGCAGGCACGACGTATCGCCCTGATCGCATGCGGCAATGTCTTTGACGACCGCTTTGATCCGCGGGTCGGTGGCACCGACAGACCGACGACGAACGTTCGCTGCGTCATCGATGACGGGCCCGAGATCGCGACCGGGCCCAGCGACCTCAGCCAGCGCCACAGCGTCATCGCTCGCACTGGTTACGGGCGGTTTTTGCCGCGACCCACAAACCACAAGAGTCGAGCACAATAACGCGGCCAGGCGCGCCTGCGTGCTGTCCGTACCCGCATGAGTCCAACAGGAGGGCATGCAAAGCAAGGTAGCCGGTATCTGAGGGAGGCGCTTGCTGGCCGGGAACTGCTGCCACCCAAGCAGACCGCAGGGGTTGCGGTCGGAGACCATGGTATCGAGAGGCATGGCGAAGCTGGCTCGAATTTT
>JAESSZ010000255.1 GCA_016763875.1 Nannocystaceae bacterium | reverse complement strand
CTCGGCGCCGATCCTGTACGGGACACAAGCGAAGACACGACCGACGAGGGACCGGCCCAAGCGCGCGGGACCCGGGACGAGGGCGGCGGGGACGAGCCTGCCTTGCAGGGTGCGAACGAAGAACTTGCGACCGGGGAAGGCGAGCTACCGCCAAGCCCCAACCGACGACAAGACGTCGACGAACTCCTCCAGGAGCAGCAAGACAACTGGGATGAAGGTGCCCAGTCGGCGGACGAGTACCAAGCCGAGGCCTGCCCGCGACATCGCGTCGGCCACGGCGAGCGACCGTTCGCCCGCGGCCCACCCGTCGAGGTGCCCAGCACCACACCACTACCGACGCTCGACGATCCCGAGCGGCGTGAGACCAACCGGAGCGAATACGATCGGGCGCGGCGCGATGTGCAGGCCCGGATCAACGTTGTGCCCGCACGCCTCCGTCGATGGCGGCAGCGTCGACGCCGAGCGCGAGCAGCAGCGCCAGACCCAGGGCGCGCGTGTGCGCAGGGAAGTCGCCTCGACGTTACGTCGGCAGTCCGTCACCCGCCCCGCGGATCCCACGATCTCGCTGGACGGCGAGGCCGACATCATCAGCTGCAAGACGAGCGCCACGGTCAAAGTCACCGACGCGATGACGCGTGAAGGGACGAGCGCCCGTACCGCAACCGAAGAGGACTTTGGCGAGTCGCGGATGGGCCCGGTTTCGGACCCAACCGAAGGCCACGACACCCAGCTCGATGGCCTGACCGTGCCCGAAGTCGATCTGCAAGCCCAGGTCGAAGCGAGCACACGCGATCGCATCGCCACGGCGGGCAATGTCGCCACCCTGTCGTTGGACGAAGCCGTCGTTGTTCGAGAGAGCACGATGACGCAGGTCAATGCGCTGGCCGAGCAGCGAGGGCAGCGCAAACGCGAGATCCGCCGAGGTATCCGGCGCTCGGAGTCGTCGTTCACGCGTCTGTGTTCAGACGGCGAGACCGCACGACAACGCATTCGAACGGCCACCGAAGGTGAGGCGACGCAGCGACGTCAAACCTGGCGCGTGGCCGCCGAGTCCCATGTCACCACGCGGCAGGGCGAGGCGACGACGCTCGTGCGCGAGAAGACCGAGCACGCCCAGCAACTGGCCGATGACGCCGACCGTGATGCCGCCACCACCCTAGACGACGCGCATACCGAGGCAACGCGCCAATCCCAAGAAGTCGAAAACCGGGCGCGGGCCAAGGGGCAGCAGAGCCAGTCTCGGTCGTGGTGGCGCCAGACCATCGACTGGGTGGAGGCGAAGATCGACGACCTAATCGTCTGGATCGACGGCTTTATCGACGAGGCGCACCGAGCGATCGACGTCCTGTTAGACAAGGCATCCGATGTTGCGCACGGCATCGTGCAGGCCGGCCGAACCGCGGTGCGCGGCGCCTTGGACCTGGCGCATCGCGGCGTCGATGCGATAGCAGACAACTTGCCGGGCGAGCTGGGGGCGCTGGCTCGGGAGCATCGGGACACCATGCACGCCTTCCTCGACCGGCAGCAGGAAGCCGTCGATGCCTACGCCGACGGCCTACACGAGGACATCGACACTGCGATCGAAGAGACGCGCGAGGACCTGCACGAGGGCCTCGAGAACTTTCGCGACGGGGTCCACGATGTCGCCAACGACGTCAAGGACGGGCTCGACGTCGCCCGAAACGGCATCATGGCGCTGATCCGCCAGCTCTTCCCCTCCGTGGCGGCGTTCATCGACGAGGGCATCCTCGGTCCGATCAATCGGGCCGGTGACGCGCTGCACGAGTGGGCTCAGACGGCCCTACAGGCCTCGGGGCTGGACTCCGTGCAGTCGGCGCTGCAGGACATGCACGCCAGCCGCTTTTGCCAGGCGCGGACCGAACAAGAACAGGCGGAGGACTGCAAGGCGTTCAAGCTGCGGCTGGAGGGTCTCAAGACCGAGTTCGACGCACTGCTCGCCAGTCCCGTCGCCCAGCAGATCCAAGGCATCTTGCAGGAGTCGCGCGACGAGGCGGCGAGCCAACAAGTCGATGCCGTCTCCGGGTTCTTCTCCTTCATTCAGTGGGTCGCGCGGCCGGTCTACGAGTGGTGGCAGTCGGTGCAACCGCAGCTCAGCGCGGCGCTCGAGATGTTCGAAGACATGGCCCAGACCGCCTGGGAGTTCGTCGCGTCTGCGCTGGGGTTAGACATCAGCCTGCCGCCACTTGAAGCTATCCGGCAGGCCCTCGAGCGCGCCTGGGAGGCGATCTCCGCCGCGGCCCAGCCTCTGATCGCGCAGCTGCAGCAGGCCTACCAGTGGCTTATCGAAGACAGTCCGCTGGCACCGATCATCGCGTTCTTCGCCGCGCTGCCCGAGGCGATCAGCGCCCTGGGCCAACTGCTCGGGCAGATGACCGACACCGCGGGAGCGTGGTTGGCCGAGGCCGCCGAAACGCTCAAGAACACGATCATGCCCGTGGTCAATCGTGTGCTCGGCCTGGTGTCGCGGGCGATCAACGCGGTCGTCGCTCGCGTCGTTGGCTGGGCCGATCGGCTGCTCGGCGCCTTCGATGCACTGATGCAGTGGGAGGCCGCGCACGCGCTGCTGCAGGCCGTGATCACCGTGATTCAGGCATTCGCGACACCGATCCGTTTGGCGATTCAGGTGTTCCGCGACTGCGGTGAACGAGCGTTACGAGCACTCGCCGATGTCATCGCCAACCTCGCGCAGTACGCCCGCACGATCCTGGACGTCGTCGTCGGCATTGTGCAGGCCATCGTCGGATTCCCGCTGCTAACGGTCGCGTTTTTCGTTGGCAACGTTTGGCGATTTCTGATCCCCGAGTGCTACAAGGCACCGATCTTGAACTTCATGCTGGACCTGGCGATCCGCACGGTCCAGTTCTTCCCGGAGCCCGCGGATTTCATGTGGGCCGCGCTGTACCAGGGGCTGCTTGGATTCTTGCAGGGGCTGCGCGCGGCTCCTGACGAGCAGAAGGTCGGGGCGATCGATCTGCTCGCGAGCATCATGGGCGGTAACGCCGAGGTCGCGGCGGGCTTTGCGGTGGGGTTGGTCGAGGGCGTGTGGGAGGCGACCGGCGGCACGATCATCTTCTTGATCCAGGCGGTCGCATGGATCGTCGCGCTTCCCTTCAAGCTCATACGCTGGGCCGCGGGCTTGGTGGGCGGACAGGGGCCGGGTCGCGCGCGCTCGGAGGGTGACGACACGCCAGCCGAGCAGGATGAGGACACCGCGGAGCCCGCCGAGCAAGGCGTGGCGGTCGGCCGCCGTGTTGAAGGGTTGGAGCGTACGATCCAAGGGCGCGCCCGCGGGCCGCCGTCGCGGGAGACGATCCGCCAAGCCGAAGCGCTCGACCGCAGCGGTGAGCTCGATCAAGACGTGCCGGTCGCTGAGCCGGACGTGGCGCTCGATGACGAGGCGCCCGTGGTCGCGGGGACGGATGTTGGCGCTATCGAGCAGGCGGGGACCGAGGCCGAGAGCAATGCGGCCGTGCCTGCGGACGAAGGCGGGGTCTCCGAAGGTGGGGGGGGAGAGGCTGCGCAGACTGCTGAGCCTGAGCGGCCGCCTGCGATACCCGAAGCGATCGCAGGCATGCGATCGACGTTTGAACAGCTGATGGCCAGCGGGTTCACGCGACAAGACGTGATGACCGCGTTGGACGGGGTGCGGGACACGATGCGCGGCTTCATCGGGAGGCTCGCGGAGGAAGCTGCCGGTTCGATGCTCGGGGCCGCGAACGCGTCCGGGGCTGGGTTTGCGATCGGTCGGGTGATGGGTTCGATCGTTGGGCAGCTGGTGGTGGAAGCCATCCTGGCGTTCTTCACAGGAGGTGCGAGCGCAGGGCTGACCGCTGCGAAGGCGGCGCTGACGGGTGCGCGGGCGGCCGGGAGGCTGGCGAGTGTGCTGCGTCGGGTACGGCGGGCGGTGCAGCCGTTGCTCAATGCGATGTCGCGACTGCG
>JAESSZ010000254.1 GCA_016763875.1 Nannocystaceae bacterium | reverse complement strand
GTCGACCAACTCCCTCGCCCAAAGGACTAGATTCAGCCCCCAGTACGGCCCCGCAACAACCCGCTCAAGCTCAATCGCGTCGCGAAGCTCGGCATGAAACGCGATGATTCCCGGAAACCGCTCCGTCTCGAATTTCGCCGTTGCGCTCTGATCGGCAAGCGAGCTATCCACAGCCCACACTGAGCGTGCCCCCGCGAGTTCGAGAAGCTTCTCGATCAACTTGATTTTCGCGTTCCGTTGAGTCTTCTGGTTCAACTGGCGTTGATGAGTAAAGACGACGGGGAGAATTCTGGTCCCGCGAAAATTGGCGTCGTCGAGGAACTTGGCCGCCGCCCTCGCTAGCGAGCGATTGATCTTGTTGTAATCCACGCCGTCTAGATGAGGTAACTGTGGAATGCTCAACCAATCGGGCGCGTGCGCCAGCGCGTCCGCAAGTACCGTTGAGACCACGGCTGCCACGACACTCTCGTCTGGCTGAGCCAAGAAATTCGGCTCGGAGAACCGGCCTGCATCCGCGACTAGCTGGATAGACTTCGCCCAGTTTGACTGCCGTTCGCTCCCGAAGTCCACATCAGGGAATCCGTCGAATGTCGCGTCCAGCCACAGCTTGGGACCCGAAGGTAGAGCGCCTCGGACTTTTTCGATGGTTGAAAGCGGGACTCGTACGCACTCTGAATCAGAGTAGAACTTCGCGACCAACTTTCGGTCGGTCTCGGTGTTCAGAAACGGGATATGGTCAGCGTACAGGTTCACATTCACATCCCAATCCGTTTCTTCAAGTGACGACAAACGTGTTCGGGGTCTGGAAACAATGCCATCTCGTCCACCCCGATTCGGTCGAGCTCGGACGCCAACTTGGATTTGTGTTCCTTCAGGATCGGGAGGCAGACTAGTGAGGGGGCTTGCTTCTCGTCCAGCGCGATTCTCTTATTCCCATGAATCGTGAATGCACCTTTTTGGAGCAAGATCCGACCGCTATTGTAGACGGGGTGCATCGCAACTGTCGGGCGTTTCGCCCTGCTGCGCGGAAGCAAGTTCACGTAGCTCAGCAATTCGGCAGCATCCGAGTCTGCCCGGAGGATTCTCGGCTTTTTTATTGCCGAGAAGTTCAGGTCTGCGGGGTTCAGCAAGAACACCGCCCCATCCTTGTCTGCGCCAAGGCAGGCAAAATAGAGCCCGATTGTTGGGTTCTCCGACCAATCGAGCAGGCGCGTTGGAAGGCCGTAGTGCTGAGCCAGGCCGAGCCATTGCAGGTCGTCATCACCACCGCGCGGCCGCTCCTCCTGGCCTAGTCGCAGCATTGCCACACGCTTGAACTCGTGAACTAGACTTAGCGCTTTCTTGCGGACGTTCTCGTCAGCGTGTCGAAGTGCTGTAGGAGTCAGCAGCCATCCGAACTGCGCATGCCCCCTGTACCAGAACGTATCTCGGTCATTGTTGCTCTGGAGGAACGCGTCCACGACGGAGAAAAAATCGCTCAGATTCTCGATGCGCCGGTTCAAGATGTTCTTGACCGGGGCATTCGCCCGATAGTCGGCGAGACGCCGCGGCGTAAGTTGCTTCGGTCGTACCAACTCGCGTCAACGTACCCAAGTTGCTACGGACCGCGCAACTCGGCTTGAAACCTGAACCGAACACCGTAACCACTGCCCAGGAGGCCTACGCTGGTTGCTGGCCTGCGCGGCTGCCGGCCGCGTCTAGCGTCGGCCGCAGGCGGCGATGCCCGGGTCGACCTCGTGCTCGATGTGCTCGGCAAGGCGGCGGTCGTTGGCAACGGCACGCAGCCCCGCGACGAGGTCTTCGTCGGTGGGGGGTCTGTCGCCCCACCTCGGCATCGCGGTGATGTTAAGGCTGACTCCGTGACTACGGTGCCAGCGCGCTGTCGTGGTGGATGAATGTTCGGGCGCGCTCTCCCCTTGACAGCGGTCGCTCACGAACCAGCTTTAGTAGCAGCTTGCGGTGTCACAACCTGACATTCATTACTTTTCTGGGTACGATCGTGCTGGCTTGCGGTCCGTCCACAGTGGGCGGCGGCGTTGCGGATTCGGCTGGTAGCTCAAGTGACACAGGCGATGAGCACGAGACCGACGCGCCGACAGCAACCTCGGGGACGGTACCGGAGGACGATGACACAACGACCGGCGACCCGGACTCGGGCACCGAGGACGGCAGCACGACCCTGCCTCCCAACGACGACGCCGGCACCGACGGTCGGAGCTGCGGCGTGCCTCCATACGTGAGCTGCGACCCGCTCGCCGAAGACGAACCATGCGGCGGAGGGCAGGCGTGCACCTTCGGCTATGGCCCCAAGGGCGGTGGCTGCGCGTGCGGCTGCGACCTCGGGCAAGCCGGTCCCTACGAGCCGTGCGAAACGACGTTTCAGCCGGGCGACAGCTGTGCGCCGTATCAACTGTGCCGATCGCTGGACAGCTCGGAAGACGCCCTCTCTCCGCAGTGCTGGCCGCTCTGCGACTCATCGCTGTGCCCGGCCGACTCGGTGTGTCTGGCTTCGGTCTGCTTCGAGCCGTGCGACCCGCTCGGTCCCGCGACATGCCCCGACGCGCTGTCGTGTCGGCCCTCGAACGACGGGTTCCTATGCAGCGGAGCCTCGGAGCCCGCGGACGAGCGAGCGAACCTCGGCGAGACATGCTTCGGACCGGGCGGGGGGCTGCGCGCACGGGCTTGCGTGCGCACTCGCTCAGGCCGTCTCGGGATGCGTCGGCGCGCAATGCTGCGCCTCGGTCTGCCAGCTGCAGTCAGGAAGCCCATGCGCGGACGGTCAGGTCTGCGCCGCGTTCGACGGGATAAACGAAGGCCCCTACGGGCTGTGCCAAGACCCCGGGTAGAACCCGCAGGGAGAGCGCCGCATCTTACAGTCGGTATCCGGCTTCAGCCCTTGAGATGTCCGGATTCGCGAAACCAGCGCAACGTGTCGCCCAAGGTCGCTTCGAAATCCCGAGGCTCGTGACCGAGTTCGGCCTTGGCCAAGCCATGATTGAAGCGCACCCCCGTGTTCAGAACCGACAGCGACTCGTCGGTAAACAGCGGCTCGGCCTTCAGTGCTCGCGCCAGAAACGCCCCGATCGGTGCGACCGCCTCCGCCACCGCGAGCGGCACGGTGAACAACGGCGCTCGCGCTCCGGTGATCGCACAAATGCGCTGGGATATGTCCTTCAGCTCCACGTAGTGCCCGGTCACCAGGTAGCTCTGTCCGGTACGCCCGCGCTCTGCGGCCGCGATCACGGTACTCACGACATCCCGCACGTCGACCCAATCGTAGCCGCCAGGCGTAAGCGCGGGCAGGTGCCCCTTGGCCATGCTGAGCATGGCCTTGCCAAAACGCGAAGGCGCAAAGTCGTTGGGTCCGATCACACCGCTCGGATGCACGATGACCGCATCCAGCCCCAGCGCGACCTGCTCGCGCACTGCCGCCTCGCCCATGGCCTTGGAACGATCGTACGCGAAGTGTCGCGCGGGATCGTTGCTCACCCGGGGCGCCTCCTCGTTGATCTCGCCTGGTTTTGAGTGATCGAATGCATGCACGGAGCTGAAGTGCACCATGCGTCCGACGCCGACCTCGCGGGCCACGGTCGCCACGTTGCGGGCGCCGTCGACATTGGTTCGAAACACGCGGCCGTCGGCATCGCCCACGATCGAGATCATGGCCGCGAGATGGTAGAGGGTCTTGGCCCCGTCCAGCGCGCGTCGCAGCGCTTCGACGTCGTGGACGCCTCCCTGCACGAACTCGACGTCGAGGTCGGTCAAGCTCTCTCGCGAGCGATGAACCAACACCCGGACCTTCTCTCCGCGTTCGAGCAGCGTCCGTACGAGGTTGCCCCCCACGTGCCCGGTTGCCCCTGTCACGACCACGGTCATGCGCGGCAGCCTACCCCAAGATGCAGGCGCCGCACGGGCTTCATTTCTGACGGCTGGGAACCCACGCCGTGGTGCGACCCGCGATGCTCACGTGCTCGATCGGATCACCACGACTGGTCGTCGCGTTCTCGGCCTTACCCCACCGATCGTGAAAGAGCCACGACCGTGGGAGGCGGTCCTTGTCCGCATCGACCTCGCACGCGCGCCGGATGACCGCACGAAGTTTGGCGTGAATGCGGCCCGCCTCGGCGTCGCTCAGCGAGGTCCCCCGTCGACGTGGGTCCACACCGGCTTGGTACAGGACCTCGTCTGCGATCCAGTTGCCCACACCAGCGGCAAACCCCTGGTCGAGCAGCACCGCCTTGAGCACGCCCTTGCGACGCATCAACTTCGCGGAAAAGTCCGCGCGAGTCGGCATGTTGTAGAGAGGATCGAATCCGAGTTTGGAGATCGGTGCCTCGCTCTCGGGGTCCTCTTGTAGGCGGATCCGCCCGAGGCGACGCGCGTTGGTCATCGCCAACTCTCCGCCGTCAGACAGCCACAGCCTGATCTTGAGGAAACGTGGCGGCCAAGCGTGCTTGAGGTCCTTGGCGGATGACACGAGTCGGAGGGGACCGGCCTGGGGCGTGACAAACTGCCCGGTCATCCCCAGGTGGAACAGCGGCCACGGACGTTCATCGAGCTCGAACCACAGCTGCTTGCCGCGCCGCTTGATAGCCAGAACCTGCCGCCCCTTCAACGTCCGCGCGACCGTGCGACCGCTAACGCCAGCGAACACAATGTCGTCGGTCGTGTCGCACCAGACCTTATCGATGGTGCGCCCCAAAACGACAGTCTCGATGATACGGCGGGCCCGCTCGACTTCGGGAAGCTCAGGCATCCGTCACTCGAGCCCCAGCGGCAAGAACCGCAACGCCAGCATCGTCGACACCGCCACCTCGGCTACCTCGTGTTCGATCGTCGATGTCATCCACGCTTGCTCCGGCTTCGCCAGGACCATCGCAGCGACAATCTCGTTGTCGTCGCGAACCTGCGCGACCGGATCGGGTAAGTGCCGTCGGATCTTGCCAAAACGCTGCACCCACACCACTACCTCGACGTCCAACGTGCGATCGCTGCCCACCTTGGTAAGACGGCCCGCAAAGTTGTGCGACAACTCCGCTTCGGTCCGAAAGACCCACTCTTCCAACGCTTCGTCGGTGCCCGCTCGAAGCGTGCATTCGATCGCTATCTCGTCCCGGTTTTCGTCGAGCACCGCGGCGTAGTCGGAAGACGGCGGCCGGCGGCGCTGAGACACGCACTCGATGGCCCAGGTACGCTCGGTCGCACGAGCCTCGAGACCGAACTCGAGACGGTGCTGCGCGACGGGCCGAGGGGCATCGCTGGATAGGAGCAGGCCGGTCGCATCGGCGTCCTCCCGAGACACACGAGGATCGCTCACGAAGTAGGACCCCAGCCGGAACCCATTGGGTTCATCCCTACGAGTCAACGCGGTGCCCGTTGCGCGTAGCTGGGGATCGACCGCACTTTGAGATGCACGACGGGCCACGGTGCAGCCGCCCGCAGACCCGAGCGCGACGGCCATGAAACACAAACTTCGCAGCGACACAGTCATCGAAACCGAGGTCCGCCATCGTAGACGTCCCGCGACGCTACGGCTACGCATCCCGTGGTAACACCTGACCCGGGGCTGGCTCACGCCCAAAATCTGCACCCAGCTCGATGTTGCAACCTCGGTGCAACGAGCACCGCCGTAACGGGGCGCAGCCCGGCGACGATCGTCGCAAAGAACACGTTGCGGATTATCTCCGCGGCGTCACGATTGGTACAACTCGGCACCTCGATGGCCCGAATCACCAAGGCACTGCTCCCCATTGCGATCGCTGCGGCCGGGTTCGGTGTCGCGGGTTTTCTCGTCGTCAACGCACCTAAGCCGGAACCGATTGAAGTCGAGATTCCTGCGAAGGTCGTCGAGACCATGATCGCGGAGCCTGGCGCCCATCGAGTGCTGGTGCCGGCCATGGGGATCGTCCGCGCGGAGCGTGAGGTCACCCTCATGCCCGAACTCGCGGGCATGGTCGTTCAGCAGAGCGAGAACCTCGTCGACGGCGGTCTGGTCCACGCGGGAGACCCCCTCATCCGTCTCGACGCCCGCGACCTATCGACCCAACTGGCGGTCACAAAATCCGAACTCGCGCAGGCCAACCTCGCCGTTCGCGAAGAGACTCAGCAGCGCCGCGTCGCCAAAGCCGAGTGGCGCGAGGTCCCTAAGGGGTTCAGCGACGAATCGCTGCAATACGTGATGCGAGAGCCGCACATGGACGCCGCTCAAGCGCGCCGCTCGTCGGTGCGAAGCCGCATCAAAAAGGCCAAACGCGATCTGCAAAAGACCATATTACGCGCACCCTTCGACGGGGTCGTGCTGAGTGAGTCGGTGGATCTGGGGCAGGTCGTGGGACCCAACACCCCGATCGCCCGCGTGGCCGGGACCGACCGTTTTTTGGTGCAGGTCAATGTCCCCGTCTCGCACCTTCAGTTCCTCGATATCCCGGGCATCAATGCCATCGGCGAGTTCGGCTCCAAAGCGATTCTGCGCCAATCTGCGGGCGCCGGGGACGAACCTCGCGAGGGCCGGATCCTGCGCGTGCTCCCGGCAGTCGAAGAACGTGGGCGCATGGCACAAGTCTTGGTTGCCGTCGAAGACCCCCTGGGACTAAAGCTCGAACCCGGAGACCGACCGACCCCGCTGCTAGTGGGCGCGTACGTCGAGGTCGAAATGCAGGGCCGCACCCTGGAGAATGTGGTGCCACTGCCACGCCGCGCACTACGGGACGACGAGCGCGTCTTTGTCGTCGGGGACGACGGCCGACTGGTCACGCGTCGCATCGAGATCGTTTGGCGTGAGCGTGGGCGAGTCCTGGTCAAGACCGGCCTGCAGCAGGGTGACCGCGTCGTGCTGACCCCACTCCCAATGGCGACCGACGGCATGCTCGTCGAGGTCGCACAAGTTGACGACAACGCAACAGACGCGCGCTGAGAACCGCGAGTTTCCGATGATGATGAAGGACCGCAAAGGGGCGATCGCCTGGTTCGTGAAGAACCCTGTCGCTGCGAACCTCCTCATGATGATGCTGCTGCTCGGCGGCGTGCTCATGGGGCTACGCGTGCGCCAGGAGGTCTTTCCGGACTTCAAGCTCGACGTCATCACGGTCCGTGTTCCGTACCCTGGCGCCAGCCCCACCGAGGTCGAGAAGGGCATCGTGCTCGCGGTCGAGGAGGCGGTTCGAGGCGTCGATGGCGTTGACCGGATCACCGCGTCGGCCCAAGAAGGTGGCGCCATCGTCTTCGTCCACCTTGAACTGGACGCCGACGGCACGGTCGTCCTCTCGGACGTCAAGAACGAGGTCGACCGGCTCACCTCGCTCCCCGAAGACTCCGAGCGCCCGCAGGTTAGCTTGCTGGTCAACCGCTTCGAGGTCATCGACGTGCTGGTCCACGGCGCAGACGACCCCGCAGTGCTGCGCGCCCTGGCCGAGAACGTCAAAGAAGTATTCCTCGACGATCCAGGCATCACCAATGCCGAGATCGTTGGCGCGCCCGCCCACGAGTGGAGCATCGAGGTTTCGAGCCACAAGTTGCGAGAGTTCGGGCTCACGCTCGATCAAGTATCGGCCGCAATCCGAGCCACCGCGATCGAGCTGCCTGGCGGCTCGGTCAAGACGGCCGGAGGCGAGGTCCTGGTCCGCACGAGCGAGCGACGACATCGTGCTGCCGATCTCGCCGACATCCCAGTGCTGACGAGTCCCAACGGCACCGAGATCACGCTCGGCGAAGTCGCGACCATCAAGGAGGCATTCGCAGAGACGGATCAGACCGCGATGTACAACGGCAGGCCATCGGTGATGATCAAGGTCTTCCGCACCGGTGACCAGACCCCCATCGAGGTCGCCGACCGCGTCAAAGACCACGTCAAGCAGATACGCGGCACCCTACCCGCTGGTGTCGACATCGGCGTTTGGGTCGACTGGTCAAATATCTATCGCGAGCGCATCGACCTGCTGGTCCGTAACGCGCGCATCGGGCTGATCTTGGTGATGTTGGTCCTCGGGTTGTTCCTGGAGCTGAGGCTCGCGTTTTGGGTGACGTTGGGAATCCCGGTCTCGTTCCTCGGCGCGCTGTTGCTGATGCCAGCGAT
>JAESSZ010000253.1 GCA_016763875.1 Nannocystaceae bacterium | reverse complement strand
GCGCTGTTGGTCCTCGCGCAGACCGTCGCGCTTTTTGCTCCCAACGTCACCAGTTTGCCGCTGTGGGGCACGGTTTCGTTCGCGATCTCTGCGTATGTCGTGGGCGGGCTGTTGTGGGCGAGCATGCGCGTTTGGCGAGCCGCGCGGGCCGCCGAGGGCACAGCCACCGCTCCACGCCTTCGCTACCTTTTTTACGCGTCGGTCGCCGCACTCGCCCTGGGCTCCCCCCCGCAGCTCGGCGTCGGGTCGATAGTCACCGCCGTCTATCTCTATTTCGTCGCGCAAACCCTCATCCGCGAGCGGCTCCTGGACCTTCCCGAGGTCGCCATGCGGATCTTGAGCCTGTCGCTCTTGGTCATCCTTGTGACCGCGATGTACACGCTTCTGCTGATCTGGGTACCGCGCGATCCCAGTAACGGCTCGTTGTTCGTGTTCAACACCGCGGTCGCGACCTTCGCCGTGCTCGTGCTCCTGGAGCCCGTGCGCGCGGGGATCGAGTCCCGCATCGAAGGCTGGCTGTTCCGCGACCGCCCCGTCTTGCGACGGATCCTCGTCCAGTTGCGCGGAAAACTCGGCGGCGTCATCGACCCGGAAGAGATGGCCAAGCTGGTCGTCGGAGAACTTGCCGCCTCGGGCCGTGTGACTCAGGCCAGCCTGTACCTCATGGACCGCCACGGCACAGGGCTCGTGTTGGCCGCGCACTTGGGGGTACCGCCGTTGGCGCGATTGGATCTCGCGACCCGTCGCCCGCTCATCGAGTACATGGTCCGACTGGGACCACAGCTCAAAGACGTGTTGGAGCGCGAGCGGGACCGAGCCCGGGTCGAACTGCGCACTGACCTCGACGAGATCCTCGCAACGATGTCCGCGCTGTCGGCCAGCCTCGTACTCCCGATTGTGGGTCGGGCCCCCGATGCCCCGGACGAGGCGGACCCCGAGCTTCTCGGCGCACTCTTCGTGGACGACGAACGCCTGCTGGAGCCGTTCTCGGGTGAGGAGGTCGAGTTGTTCGTCGGCGTCGTGGCGGCGGCGGCGACCACGGTCCAGAACTCGGCGGTGTACGAAGCTCGCAAAGAACGCGACCGCCTCGCGGCGCTGGGCGAGATGGCGGCCGGCCTTGCCCACGAGATCCGCAATCCACTGGGCGCTATCAAGGGCGCGGTGTTGGTGATGGAGCCCAGCTTCGAGCGCCTCGACGACGACACCCAAGAGTATCTCCAGGTGATCGTCGAGGAGGTCGACCGGCTCAATCGTGTCGTCACGCAGTTCCTGACTTACTCGCGCCCGTTCAAGGGCGAGCTGAGCGTTGTGGCCACCGAGACGGTCATCGCCGCGACGCTGCGTCTGCTTTCCGAGGAGCAGCGCGCCCGGATCGTGGTCGAACCCGACCCCACCGAGCGTGGCCTGCCGCCGGTCCGCGGGGATGGGGACGCCCTGCGACAGGTCCTACACAACCTCCTCCTCAACGCGCTAGACGCTATCGAGGACACCGAAGACGGCCGAATCACGATCTCCCGGTCCCTGCGACGCCGCGGCCTGCTCAAAGGGGATGCCCTCGCTCTCGACGTGTGCGACAACGGACCAGGGCTATCGGCCCAGACCATGACGAACCTCTTCGTCCCTTTCCACACGACCAAGAGCGGCGGGACCGGACTCGGCCTGCCGATCAGCCAACGCATTGTGGAAAACCACCGCGGCACGATCGAGGTGGGCCGCACGGCGGAAGGGGGCGCGCGTTTCACCGTCTTGCTACCGGCCATAGACGATGGCCAGACCCAAAAACTCCAGCTGCCCCCGCCCGCGCGCTCGCGGAGCGAAAGCCCGGTGAACCGATGACCCAACCGCGTGTGCTTCTCGTCGACGACGAGCCCAATCTTCGCAAGGTTCTCGGCGCGCTGCTGGGCCAAGAAGGCTACGAGGTCCACGCCGAGCCTGACGGTCGCGCGGCCCTCGATGCCGTGCGCTCGGCCCCCAGCGGCACCTTCGACGCCGTCGTCACCGACCTCAGAATGCCAAAGCTCGACGGCATCGGCCTGCTGCGCGCGCTTGGGGTCGAAGACCCGGCCCTGCCGGTCATCCTGCTGACCGCGCACGGCACGGTCGACTCCGCCGTCGAGGCCGTCAAGCTCGGCGCGTTCGACTATCTTGAGAAACCCTTCGACCGCGATCAGATCCGCCAAGTGCTGACGCGTGCAGTCGCAACGCGGTCGCGGAGCGGGGCAAGTTTGGGCCGGGCCGCGAAGGTCCCGACCGAACCCGCGCCCAAACCGGTCCCACCACGCGCAGCAAGCACAGCGCAGGCCTCTAAAGCGGATCCTCCCCGAGTGGATGCTTCCCGTGAAGTTGGCATGATCGGCGGGTCGAGCAGCATGGACTCGGTCCGTGAGCTCATCCTCACCGCGGCGGCAAGTCCCACCACGGTGCTGATCACGGGGGAAAGTGGCACCGGCAAAGAACTCGTCGCGCGCGCGCTTCACCTCGGTTCCCCGCGACGCGACGCACCGTTCATCCGGGTCAACTGCGCGGCGATTCCCACGAGCCTGACCGAGTCAGAACTGTTTGGGCACGAGCGCGGCGCGTTCACGGGAGCGATTTCGAGTCGCGCCGGACGCTTTGAACTCGCCGACGGTGGCACGCTGTTCCTGGACGAGGTCAGCGAGATCCCGCTTGAGATCCAAGTAAAACTGCTACGCGCAATCCAGGAGTCGGAGTTCGAGCGCGTCGGTGGGATCAAGACCATCCACGTCAACGTGCGACTCGTTGCCGCCAGCAACCGCGACTTGGAAGCCGACATCGCCTCGGGCCGGTTTCGAGAAGACCTCTACTACCGACTCAACGTCGTGCCGATCCAGCTTCCGGCACTTCGAGAGCGCGTTGCAGATCTCCCCGCGCTCATCGAACACTTTGTCACCCGCTGCAACGAGCGACTCGGGAAAAACGTGCAGGGTTTTTCTCCCGCGGCCCTCGACGCATTGGCGTTGTACGCGTGGCCGGGGAACATCCGGGAACTGGAGAATCTCGTGGAACGGATGGTCCTGTTCGCCTCCGCCCCCATCATCGACGTCGGCTCGCTGCCG
>JAESSZ010000252.1 GCA_016763875.1 Nannocystaceae bacterium | reverse complement strand
TCCCGCAGGGCATCTGATGTGATCGCCCGGTGGTTCAACCAGGCCAAGACCGGCGCGGTCAGAAACGACAGCGTGGTCGCCAACATGACGACCGGGCCAAGATTGCGCGCCTCTCCACCGACCACGACGACCACGACAACGACCGGGGTGTCTGCTTTTGCGGTGCTGGGCGCGACCGATACGCCGACCAGCGCGGCAGCGGTACCCAACGCAAGGAGTTTATTTTTCCAACTTGCTCGTTTCATCTATAGCGTCATTGTCAACAAGTCCCGCGCGATGACAGGCTTCTGCAAGAAAACTCCCCGTGCCTCAACACTCGGACTTTTTCCGTGGCGAGAACGCCCACTAGAAAACGCGGAGGCCAGGACTGGCGAGCATTTTGCAGGACAACGTTGGTCCACCGACGGATCTGCGCCTCGTCGAAACCGCAGCTGTCGGGGGAACCGGCGGGTTACCCACGGGCATGCACTGCACTCCGGCCTCCCTGCCCATAGACCGGGCCCAGGCAACCCGATCCCTTCACCCCACCGAGTCGCCGTACCCACCGATGGCCTCGCCGACGCCCGGCCGGTCCACAACAGCAGCGCGCTGCTCTCCGGGAACAGGTCTCAGAGAATCGGCACGTCACCGGCGGACGCGGGAGTCTCGTTGTCGCCGATCGACTCGGTGTGTCCGTAGCCGAGCTGGCCATTCGAGTTGGCCCCCCAGCAGCGCACCGAGCCCGACACGAGCAGGGCGCAAGTGTGGTTGCCCCCCACCGTCACCTGGACTACCGGCCCGCCGACGTCGACATCGCCGGCTTCGGCCGGGGTCTCGTCGTCGCCGACATCGTCTTCGTTGCCGTAGCCCAGCCGTCCGCTCTCGCCGCGGCCCCAGCACCGCACGCGTCCCATCGAGAGTACCGCGCAGGTGTGACGTCGCCCGGCCGCGAGCTGGACTACCGGCCCGCCGACCTCAACCTCGCCGACCGACGCCGGCTCTTCGAGCTGCATCCCGATCCCGATGTCCCCGTACCCGAGCTCTCCACTGCCGTTCCAACCCCAGCAGCGCACGGCTCCGGTCTCAAGCAGTGCGCAGGTATTGCTGCCGCCCGCAGCGAGCTGAACCACCGGGCCACCGACGTCGACATCACCAGCGTCGGCCGGCAACTCATCGTTGCCGACAAAGGCCTCGTCGCCGTAGCCGAGTTTTCCGCTGTAGCCGCAGCCCCAACACCGAGTCCCCCCCGAGTCGAGCAGTGTGCAGTTGTGGTGCGTCCCGACCGCGAGGTGGACGACGCGCCCTCCGATCTCCACATCGCCGGCAGACGCCGGCGTCTCGTCATCGCCAATCGACCGTCCGCTGCTGTGTCCGAGTGACGCCCACTGGCCGTATCCCCAGCATCGCACGGCTCCCCCGACCAGCAGGGCGCAGGCGTGACCACCACCGACGGCGAGATCCGCTACCGCCCCCCCAACCTGTACGTCACCCGCGGACACCGGCAGCTCGTCGTCGCCAATGGCGTCCGTGCTTCCGTAACCGAGGCGGCCAAACTTGCCCGAGCCCCAGCAACGGACGCTCCCACCGACGAGTAGGGCGCAGGTATGGTCGACCCCGGCCGCGATCAGCTCGACCGCGCCGCCGACGTTAACATCGCCCCCCGCCCCAGCGGTATGGACGTCGGTGACGTTCCCGTAGCCCAGGCGTCCGTCTGCGCCGAACCCCCAACAGCGGACGGCTCCGTTGGAGAGAAGCGCACAGGTGTGGGTCATGCCCGCTGAAAGCTGGGCGACGCTCGGCGTCGGTTCCTCACCCGGGCCGTCCGTGCCTGTCGCGGCCGCGGTTGCCCTGGACTCATCAGTGCCTTCACCTCCCTCGGCCGGGGTCCCTCGAGTCAGACAACCCGCACCGCACAGGGCCATCGCGGCCCAGCTGAGGCAGATCCGAGCGCGTCCGTTCATGGCTCAAGAGTATCCTGGCCTCGCGTGCGGAGTGGTGAACGAGCGCGAATCAGAAGAACCCCCGAGGATCTCGCCACGCTTGGCCGAGAATACGACGTTGCCGCGGGCCAAGAAGGCGCCAACGTCCGTCAACCGGAGTTGCTCGAAACAGCCGTACAGCTCGACGTTGGTGATGCGTCGTTTCCCGAGATTCATCCCGCCTAGAAAAGCGACGTGAGTGGGCACCGTGGTGTCTCTTGCATCACGGCGCAGCGACAACGCCTGCGATGTCGTGCTGCCTCGCCACCAGCGCTATTCCACCAGTGCATGGTATCGATCTGTCTCATGTCCGAGACGGATTTGTCCGGAATCGACCTCAACTTGCTTGTCTCGTTGCGTGCGCTGCTGCTTGAGCGTCACGTCACTCGGGCCGCGCAGCGCGTGGGGCTGAGCCAGCCAGCGATGAGCCGTGCCCTCAGCCGCCTTCGCGACGTGTTCGCCGACCCGCTCCTGGTACGTGTGGGTTCGACGATGCAAGCCACCCCTCGGGCGCTCGCGCTCTTGGCCAACCTGGAGGACGTCCTTGCACGCATTGGAACGCTCGTTAGCCCGGCCGCGTTCGACCCCAGCAGCGCCACGGGTGAGATTCGCCTCGCTGCTCCCGACGTCATCGTCCACCAGCTCATTCCACCGCTACTGAAACAGCTGGCACGCACGGCGCCGTCGCTCACGGTGCGCGTCGTCGAGTGGTCACTCGATTGGCGTCGACAGCTGGAGTCGGGAGAGATCGAGCTGAGCATTGGTGCGCCCGTTGGTACGGAAACTGGGATCTACGCGCGCGAGTTCACCCGACTGCCGTGGGCCTGCGTGTTACGCAAAAATCACCCCGCACTACGCAAGCGCTGGAATGTGGCAACGTTTGCAAAGCTCGATCATCTGGTGGTCACACTCGATGGTCGCGGAGGCAGTGTTATCGATGATGCGCTGCGGCAGGACGGCCATGTGCGCAGGGTTGCGCTCCGAGTCCCGTACCACTACGCCTCGGTCACACCACTTCTCATCGTCGAGAGTGACTTGGTCCTGACGACATCCGCCTGGATCGCCCAGAAGTACGCGCAGTTCGTGCCTCTGGTGATTCGCAAGCTCCCGGTACACGTTCCGCCGATTCACTTCGCTATGGTCTGGCATGAGCGAACCCACCGCGACTCCAAGTCCGCGTGGATACGATCGCAGCTCGGAATCGCGGCCGATGCGGCCGATCCTTCGCTGCGCATGCCGGTCTGACCGCGTTTTTTCGAACCGGGACCGTGCGCGGGAGTTTAGGGGCAATGCGCAGTGCGCATGGCGTGAATCGCCACAACGCATTGGGCATTCGCCGTGCAGCTATCCAAGCTGGCATACACATGAACCACAGTGATCACGCGTCGGCGGGCAAATGGCCGCGATTTCTAGGTGTGACGTTCTTCGCGCTCTGGGGAACCGGTTGCGCCGCGACAACCTCGCAAGCCGAGGCCGGCGTGGCCTCCAGTGTCGCGGAAACCGCCCAGGCGAACGCCTCAGTTCGCTCGTCGACTGAAGCAGCAGTCGAAGAATCGACGCCCACCAAAGACACCGCACAACGCTACTATGAGGTCGTCTTCATTTGGGTGAAGGACCCCGAGAAGTTCAACGAGTACCTCACGAAGTCGGCGCCCATCGTCCAGCGCTACGGTGGATCCCTTGAGCGCATGCTCGTACCGGACGAGATCTACGCCAAAGGCATTGAGAAGCCGGACATCGTCAATATCGTCTACTACGACAGCGCCCAGGCCGTCGCGGACATGAACCGTGATCCCGACTTCAAGGCGGTCGTGCACCTTCGTACCGAGTCGATCGACATGATCGCGGTCGGAGGCGTGGCGGCTGGGGGCGTTGTGACTCAGAACGCACTGAAAGACCGGACGTACTTGGTCGAGATCGCCGAGTACAGCGACAAGGGCGCGGCCGGGTATCGAACCTACGAAACGGAGGCTGAGCCCGTCATGGAGAAGTACGGCTACCACGTGGAACGTACACTCTCGCTCGACAAGGTCTCGGGATTTCCATTCCCGGGGGCGGTCGCGAAGATTGCGTACTTCGACTCGCCCGACGGCATGGAGAAGATGCATGGAGACCCCCTGCACGATCACATCGAGACCGAGCTGTACCCTGCGGCGACGGGGCGCTCCGCGTGGGTGATCGGGCATGTGCACCCGATGACCCTCGGGGCGCCACAGGAGTAAGAGGTTGTCATGCAGACTAGGGGCGATGTGCGATGACGCCGCGGAGGACGGTCTTGCTCAGCGGGTAGGCCAGCATCGCCTCGCCCTCGCCCTCGATCTCGCCCTCGGGGTGCACACGCTCTGCCGTGTCGAGCACCAGGGCGAGTTCGTCGAGCGTGGCGCACTTGAGCAGCCCGATGCCCCATGAACCCGAAGTCCCCCTCGGACGGCCGGGCACCGAGCAGGTAATCGTGGGCCGCAAAGTGCCGGTCGAGGTCGTCGAGCAGTGCCTCGTAGGCGCGCTCGAGAGCGGCCCGGTTGCGTTTGCTGA
>JAESSZ010000251.1 GCA_016763875.1 Nannocystaceae bacterium | reverse complement strand
GGCGAGCGGCGTCTTGAGTTCGGGCTGAACCCGACGCAACGCTTTGAGATAGCCGTCGCCGTCGGGGTCGGCCAGGTCAAGCCCGTGCAGCTCGAGATTCAGAAATCGGATCTTGCGGGCCTCACGGCGCAACGGTGCCGCCAACCATCCGGGCTGGCCCAGTACCGTCGTGCCAATGAGCGGCCACCGCATCGCGCCGGCCACCGAGATCGGTAGCTCCCACAGCGGTAGATCTGGGAGTCGATGCGGCTGACGCGAGCCAAAAAACGATGCCGCACCTGACGCCAGCGACTGGGACTTGCGGCCCAAGATCCGCATCGCTCCCATCGCGGCCAACTTGGCGGCGTAGTACGGAGGCGAGGGAAGCGCCGATGAGTCGTAGCGATACCCTAGGTCGGAAACGACGGACAGCAGCTGGCGGTCGTGCGTATAACCAGGCGCACGAAACCCTACGACGTCGGCGCCGAGCTCGGACAGCATCCGGTGACAGCGCTCAATATCGGATCGCTGCTGGCTCGGCCGCCACCGGGTTAGGTCGTACGCGTGCGCGTAGGAATGGTTGCCCAACTCATGCCCCGCCGCGACGACCTCGCGCAACGCCGCAGCCCCCCGCCCTTGTGCGTCGAGGTCGCGCTGCAGATCCCGACCGATGACAAAGAAGGTCGCCTTGACGTCGCAACCGTTGAACAACTCGAGAAAACGGGGCAGGCAGCGTTCAAGCACGACACCTGCGTGCTCGGGACTCGGCGGCGGCAGTCCGTGGATCGCGTGGTAGCAACCCACGTCGTCCAGATCGACCGACACCGCCGTGCGGATGGGCGCGAGACTCTTGGCGGATGCGATCATGGAGCGTCGTCTTCGTCGAACGCGGTCGCGCGTTCGGGCACCGTGGCGGCGGTCGACGGTCCGTGGATCGAGCGCATGAGCTTGCCGAGGTTGCCCAGCACCCGTGGCACGCGCTTGTACAACGTGACGGACGGCGCTCGTTTCTCTTCGATCTTCACAGGGATCTCCACGACCGACAGCCCGGCCCGCTCCGCCCGGATCACCAACTCGCTCGCGAAGACATCGTGCTCAACCACGCAACTGGCCACCACCGGCAGCAGCGCTCTACGAACGAACGCTTTGAGCCCATGGGTGTCGGTGCCAGAGAACCCAAGCGTCGCGCGAAGCAAGCCGTTGTAGGCGCGGGTGGCAAGTCGTCGCCCCAGCGGACGCGTGTCGTCGGCCCCCCGCATCGCCTTGGACCCGATGACCATCTGAGCCTCGCCCCTCCTCAAGCGCGCCAGTGCCCGCAGGTGAAAATCGACGTCGCAGAGGTCGATCTCGTCGCAAACGACAAAGCGGCCGCGCGCCTGATAGATGCCCTCGCGCAGTGCACCGCCGTAGTTGGGCTCCGGATACGACAGCGTGCGTACGTTGGCCCGCTGTGCCGCGAGGCGTTGCGCGATGGCGACCGTCGCGTCTCGGCTGCCGTTTTCTGCGAGCAGGACCTCGTACGACAGCCCGTGCCCATCAAGTCCCGTGCAGAGCTCGCTAAGGCTCTCCTCTAAGATCCCCTCTTCGTTGTAGACAGGGATGACGACCGAAAGTTCGGGGCGTTGTCGCGGTGCACTCATGCGGCCCAGTCAGCAGCGTCCATACCAAGCAGGATGCTGTCCTCCATCGAGTTGTAGATCCAGGCCCCGTAGCGACCTGTCGATAGAATGTCCTGCGTGGCCAGCCAGGCGTGAATCGTCGCGGTAGCCTCGGCGTAGGCGTGGTCGAACATCACGTATGCGCAACGCACCTCGCGCATGCGAGCGAACAGAACGTCCTCGGGACGCGTGATCGCTCCCATCGCAGCAAGGTGTTTGAAGATGGTCGGCAAGTCGGGCGGCGTATCGCGATCGCTCAGCTCGACGTACAGCGAGCCACAGCCGGGCGGCGCCATCGCAGGCAGCGCGTTGGAATAGATCCCAACGCGAAAGAACGGGATGTCCATCTCGGGAACGTAGACCCAGTGCTCATCGAGAGGCGACGGCGTCTTGGTTGCAACGTCCAGCCAACGCCACCCCACCGCCCGCAGCGATTTGGCGGCCGCAACGACCTCGGGCGGCGCACCGTCGATCCGTGCGATCAACCGCGGCAACGGCACCGTCGACACGAGCTTGCTGTAGGGCTGCCAGGTCTCGCCAACCAGAACCTGCCGGTTTCGTGCATCAACGCGAGTGAACTGCTGGCGAAGCTTCAGCGCGTCGGGTCGCGCCACCGCAAGTCTGGCGCCCATTGCGTTGGGTAGCGCATCGATCCCGCCCGCCTTGGGGTACAAGAATCGCGCGTTGTAGCCGAGTCCTTCCTGCACGAGCCCAAGCGCACCGCCGATGACCTGCGCCACATCAGGCACGGGGACAAAGCGCTGCACCCAGTCGGCCGTCAGTGCATCCGGACTCGTGCCCCACAACTTGGTGTTGTAAGGCACAAAGAAGTGCTCGGCGATGCCGCGTCCGAACCGGGCCACGGCGAAGTCCGCGAACGTCTTGGGCGCGAGGGCGTCTGGGTTCGCCGCCGCAACCTGAGCCTCGACAAAACCGACCAGGCACTCACGCACGATCGACAGCGGAAGCCCGTGAAGATTGGCCTGGAACGGATACGGCAGCATCGTGCCGTGGGTATAGATGCCAGTGCGGCGCTCGATCTCAACGAGATCTCCCGGTTCAAAAAGATCGGAGACCAGCGCTTTGACCCGGTCGTCGCGCAAATGCAGCCAATGACCTGTGACATCGAACGTGAATCCCTCGTGCCGGGCTGTTCGCGCCTTGCCCCCTACGCGGTCGTCGCGCTCCAGCAAGACCACCGCCCGGTCTTGGGGCAGATGCAGCGCCGTGGACAAGCCGGTCAACCCTGCGCCAATTACGACCACCGGATCGGCGCTGGCAATCCTGCGCGCTGCGGGGGCACGCGACACGTCGCCTGAGGATTGCGTGTGCTCGCCTGAGGTCACCGTCCGCAACGATACCGCGGAGACAGTCGCGCTTTACAGGCGGATCGCCGCCATGCACACTGCAAAGCGATGGAGTTGATGGGCCTCGGCCGGTACCGCCTCGGGCGGGAACTGGATATCGCCAGCACCAGCTGCCGCTTCTTCCTCGCCAGCCACGAGGACGAGCCGAACGACGGTGAGCCGTCGTACTTGGCCAAGATCCTCCGCCCCCAGCGCGGGCCAGACGCGCAGCGGCGACGCGGACAGTTTGATCACGAGATCAAACTCCTCAAGAGCTTCAACCACCCTTGTATCCCCACGCTGCATGCTGCAGGTGATCAGGATGGCGTGCCGTACATCGTGTCGGACCGGGTGCACGGTATAACGTTGTCGGAGCTCCTGGGTCAGCGCGGCGACGAGCACCGGTCGCTTACGAAAGAGATCGCGGTCTACGTCGTCGCTCAACTTGCCGACGCCCTGCGGCACGCCCACACCCTTGAGTTTCTCGAGGGAGACCAGCCGACCCCGTTGTCGGTCGTACACCGGGATCTGTGCCCGGAAAACGTCCTGCTATCGACACGCGGCGACGTCGTGCTGGTGGACTTCGGGAAGGCCTACTCGCAGTGGCTTCCCGCGGCGCACGACGATCCAGACGCGGGCGCGCTGGCCTACAAGGCGCCCGAACGACTCAACCCGGGTACGAAAGCGGCGGTGAAGACCGACCTCTTTGGAATCGCGGTGATGCTGTGGGAAGCGCTCCGTGGCGAGCGATGTTTCGCGGGCAAGTCCGACGACGCCACGCGGGAGGCTATTGCGCGCTTCGACATCAGCCAGGCGAGCCGACGCGTACCTGGACTGTCGCCAAAACTGTCCGAGGTACTGCGTAAGAATCTCGACCGAGATCCCGAGCGTCGTTTTCCAGACGCGTACAAAATGCTGCAACGTCTCGCGCAATCGCCCGAGGCACAGGTGGCCGAGCAATCTCGCCAAGGCCTCGCCGACGCGGTCAAGGCCGCCCTCGGATAGCGGCGGTGCGGCAGATCGTCGCGCCTCTGGGTGAACATCGCGCGCTGCTGCTTCCTCTAGCGTGGGCGCTGCTGTTCACATACGGCTACTTCGTCGACGCCCCCGCGTGGAATCAGAACTCGCGGCTGGCGCTCACTCGCGCGCTGGTCGAATCGAGAGCGGTCGCCATCGACGCGTACCACCCGACGACGGGCGACAAATCCAAGCGCGGGCCGCACTTCTATAGCGACAAGGCCCCGGGCGTTTCGCTGGTGGCCACTATTCCGTACGCGGCGTTGTACGCGGTGCGACGTGCGACCGGAGGGGAGCTGCCCGAGGTCCGAGTCATTCCACTCGATCCTCGCGAGGCGGAGGCCGGCCACGCTCCCCAACCCGAGGACCGCCAACCCGGCGACCGTCTCGTGTACAACTTCGCACACCGGCTCGCGCTGTACTTGTGCGGCCTGTTCGCGGTCGCGGTGCCTTCGGTTATCGGCGTCGCGGCGGTCTGGTTGTTGGCTTACCGACAGTCGCGCGGCGAGCAGCGAGCAGCAACGGTCGCCGCGCTGTGCTACGGCCTCGCCACCCCAATCTTCCCCTACGCCACCGCGTTTTACGGCCACGGTCTGTGTGCAGCCGCGCTCATCGCCGCATTCGCTGTGGTGGTTTTGTTGGGAGCAACCACCAACCGACGGCCCGGATTGTGGGCGGGTGCACTGCTCGGGCTGGCGGTCGCAACGGAGTACCCGGCGGCTGTGCCCACGGTCATGGTCATGGTGCTGGCGCTGTGGCTGCAGTCCCGTCGGTTCGTCCTCGACGTTGTCCTGGGTGGCCTGCCCTGGGTACTCGTGCTCGCCGCGTACCATACGGTGGCCTTCGGGCACCCCCTGAAGACCGGCTATGACTTCGTCTACTTGCCGGAGTTCGCCGAAGGGATGGCCGTGAACTACGGCATTGGACCCCCACAACTCGAGGTGCTGTACGCGATTGTGTTCGGGTCATATCGGGGGCTGTTGTATCTGTCCCCGGTCCTCTTTGTGGCGGTCTGGGGACTCGCCGTAGCGAGCCGCGACGCTTCGGCGACGCTACGACGCGCGGCCCTTGTGGCTGCGGCGATCTGCGGGTTCTACCTGCTGCTCAACGCGGGCTATTACATGTGGGACGGCGGTGCGTCCTTCGGGCCGCGGCACACCATCCCCATGCTCGGATTTCTGGCGCTCGGACTCGTCCCCGCCTATCGCGTGGTGCCACGAGCACTGCTCGTCCTCGCGGCGGTCAGCGTCGCCGCAATGTTACTGGGCGCCGCTGCCAACCCGGAGGCACCGCAGTTCGGAAACCCGCTGTGGGAATTTTCTTGGGGGCGACTGCTTGGCGGCACCACCGGGGCCACAGTCGGCGCCACGAACTTGGGCCGTCTGTTGGGGCTACCGGGCGCACTGAGTCTCGCGCCACTGGCGGTGCTGTGGTGGTGGGCCTGGCCGCCGCGAACTTCGGCGACTAGAAGCGACCGCTAACCTGCAGCCCAGCGACGCCTCGGTGCCACAGCAGACCAACGTTGCTCGCCCGCCCGCCGCGACGGGAAACGATCACCCAGCGCACCACGCCACCGATAAGCAAAGCCCCGCCCACGCCGGCCGTGATCCCGCCCACCGTCCGTAGAAGTTGGATTCGCTCGAGCCGGTCGACATGGTCGGCGTAGCCGGGTGGCTGCGGCTGCCCCGCCAACACGCCCGCACCTGCAATCAAGCCAACGCCAACGCCAACGCCAACAACGCCGAAGGCAACAAGGCCATCGCCGGCCGGATCGAGGTACCACTTGCGCGCGCCATCGCGAGGGCGGGGATCGTCGTCGGAACCCTCGGCGTCATCGATAGGTTCGTCGACAGGGTCGTCGACGGGATCGTCAGTCGGCGCAGCGGCAATACCCGCGTCGGCCAGGATCTCCGCGCAAAAGAGCATGCCGCCACGAGCATTATCCCTGGCCTTGTCGGGCACATCGGCCGCAATAAACTCCTTGAACAACTTCACGGCCCGCGGGCAGTTGTCGTTCTTCGTCTCGGCCTGCGCCATCGAGTACAAAGACAACGGGTGGTCTTCGATCGCGAAGCCCGCCTCGTATTGTGCAACCGCGCCCTCGAAGTCCCCCGCGTTGAACAGTTCAACCCCGCGGCGAAAGTGGGTGCTGGCCTCCGGGTCGGTTGGGCCCAATGCGGGTGCCGCACGCACGTCCCCGGGCACAGCGACGACCATCGTTGCTAAAACCAGGGCGGTGAGAGTGGCGCCCAGCCGAATCGGGGCGCGAGAGCAGCGCTGCGAGTACGAGGAAGCGTTGCGAGTCATTGCCATCCGGGAGGAAGTGCCGAGTTTGGATCGTACTTCGTGTCCCCTGCCTTTTTAGCATCTTTTGGGCGTGGGTCCGGGGTCGACGACTTGGTCGACGACTTGGTCGACGACTTGCCTGACCCTTTTTTGGCAGACTTCCCCGAACTTTTCTTGCCCGACTTCCCGCCCGACTTGGGCCTGACCGGCTGGGTGTCCACAACAACCGGCGGCTTGTTTGCAGCCGGCGGCGACGCCTCGACACTGGGGTCGGCCTTGGGATCGACCTCGGCTGGAACGATCTTGTTGTCCTCGACTTCGCCCGGGCGATTGTCGAGCACGATCGGTGCATTGTCGTCCGGCTCTGGCTCGGGCACCGGGGGCGGAGCCGGGACTTCGACGACCTCGAACCGCGGCTCGACCGCCGCCTTGTCCGTGGGTTCGTCCTCCGAGAGCACGTTGAACGCCGCCAGAGCAATCCCACCCATACCCACCACGCCAGCAAGCACGGCGATGGCGACCGCTGGCCGAGTCTGTCCCGGAACCCGCGTGTAGGAATCGGAGTGCTGGACGATGCCCGTTTCGCTCGCGCTGGGACCCGGGGTCGGGAGCATCCCTTGGACACGAAGTTCACTCGGCGTGTACTCGACAATCGGGTCGCTCGCGGTCGCAACCGCCCCCAGTGGCGTTGGGGCGGTGAGCACCGGCTGCGGCACGGTGCTCTCCCCTCGCGCGGCGCTCTCCCCCTGGGCCTTGAAGTCCGCGGCGAGTTGCGCGGCTGACTTCTCGATCTCCTCGGAGAACAGGTCACGCATGAACCGCGCCATGCGGGCCGACGAAACCGGTAATCGCGCCTCGCGAGAAAAATCTTCGAGATCTACCTGTAGATCCAAGGCCGTCTCGTAGCGCTGCTCAGGATCGGGCTGCAGCGCCCGCATCACGATCGCCTCGAGTTCGGGCGGATAGTCCGGCCGGATCGACGTCGGTGGCGGGACATCCCCCTTCGCCACACGGTTGAGGATCACAAACTCGTTATCGCCAGCGAACAAGCGTGAGCCCGTGGTCATCTCCCACAGCAACGTGCCGATCGAGAAGATGTCGCTGCGCCGATCGACGGATTCGCCACGACACTGCTCCGGAGACATGTAAGGGATCTTTCCCTTGAGCGTGCCCGCAATGGTGTTGACCTGTGCCGTCGCCGCCTTGGCGATGCCGAAGTCGACGATCTTGACCCCACCCTCGTAGGTCACCAACACATTGGAGGGCGAGACATCACGGTGGACGATGCCCAGGGGCTTCCCGTCGCGACCGTCCTTGTTGTGAGCGTGGTTCAGTCCTGCGGCGACGCCTGCGACGATATGCAGAACGTGCTCGACCGGGATGGGAACCGACTTCTTTCGTGCGGCACGAACGAGGTGGCGCAGGTCCTGCCCCTGCACGTACTCCATCGTGAAGAAGTACGTCCCGTCTTGCTCGCCAATGTCATAGACTTGGACGATGTTGGGATGGTGCAGCGTGGCTGCGAGGCGTGCCTCGGCGAGGAACATCCGAATGAAGTCGTCGCTCTCCGCGTGCTGCGGCAAAATGCGCTTGAGCACGACGAGTTTTTCAAACCCGTGCAGTGCCGAGGCCCGCGCAAGGAACAGCTCCGCCATCCCGCCCGTCGCGAGACGGCGGATCAGTTGGTACTTCCCCAAACGCACTGAGGGGAGACCTACCAGGCCGTCGGCGGGCATTCCCGGACTCACGATCGAAGTGTATCCGGCCTACCGGCAGACGAGCAAGCGCGCAAAGCGCATAAATCTGCCAAAATTCGGGCTGAGGCCCTCTTCACCGCGCGAAAATGGCCATCTGGCGTCCTTGACGACGGGCGAGATCGCAACCGTGGTGCGGGATCTACACCCCCAAGGGACCAGCCACGTCATGTCGTCCTTGCCCCCTCGCATGGCGGCAAGGAGCCGGGTAGGCCGCTCCGATGAGCACGGCGTCAAGTTCCACCGCCCTCTCGCGCATTCAACCGGACGGCCGTC
>JAESSZ010000250.1 GCA_016763875.1 Nannocystaceae bacterium | reverse complement strand
TCACCGAGACACCGATCAGAAGCCCGACATCGGGTTGGACGATTCGGTCCGCGGGACGAAAGGCGACATGGGGGCCCACCACAATCTGGGCGATCGAGACACGCGCGCGGCCCTCGTCGTCATGAACCTGCGGACCCACAATCGGAGCCAATCCGCTGAGTCGGACGCCGAAGTGCCGGTCGGGCATGAACCGCAGCGACATCGCGATCTGTGGCGAGACACCAATACCGCCGGGCGCGGCCGCAAACCCGGGTCCAAGGTCGACGAGCCAGCGAGGCCGCTGTGGGGTCGCGGTCGGCGGTGGGACTTCCGGCTGCGGCGTCGTCTTGGAGTCGTCAGCCGCGTTGCCCGTGGTGGTTTCTACGTCGCGAAGGCTGGCGCGAAGAAGTTCGACCACGCGAAGTACAACCAGCGCCTCGCTTCCATCGTCCGTGCTCACGGGAAGCTCCCGAACGATCGCCCGAGCCTTTCCCCGATCATCGACCCAGACCACGACCTCGCTATGGTCTGGAGAGACCCAGATAGCCGCGGCGACGCCTTCCCGCTTCGCTATCTCGCGCAGCTCCGCCAGGGTCACGTCGTCGTCGTCGTCGAGATGGGTTTCGGTCGCAAAACCAATCGTGCCCAGCTCGCCCTGCAGCGCTCGCACCAAGGGGTCATCGGTGGATGCGGCTACGACTGCGACCCGGTGGGCATCGGGCATTGGCCCGGTTGCACCAAGGCTCGCGGCTAGAAGGAGCGCCCGCACTCGGAGCGATAGTAACGTACCGCCGGATCGCTACAACGCCGCACGAGCGATGTCGGCATGAGGGCCGTCGGGGTAGCTATCGAGGTAGCGACGCGCGTGAGACCGCGCCGCACCGCTCGCACCGCTGCGACGCTCAGCCTCAATCAAACGCCCCAGGGCCTCCTTGGCCAGAGCGCCCTTGGGCTGCTCGGCGAGGTACGTCGCAAACCATCGCGCAGCCGCACGGTGGTCATGATCGGAGTCAAAGGCCACACGACCCAGTGCGTACGCTGCCCGCCCCGCGGCTGAGGTTTTGGTGAAGCGCTTCCGCACCGCTTGCAGCGCTTGCTTCGCTCGCTTGGAATCGTGGCCATAGCGCGCGGTCCGAGCCAGAGCGAGGAGGTCAGTAGCAGACGCCGTGCGAGTCAGCCGCCCAAAACCTTCCTCGATCGCGGCTTGCAGTGCTGCACCATGTTTGCCTTTGGAGGCTAGCGAACGCCATGTCGAGGCGCGCGACGGCCTGGTCCGTGTCGAGCTCGACTTGGGCTCGGGCACAGGATCTGAGTCGAGTGCCGAGTCGCCCGCCTCTCGGGGTCTCTCGACTGTCGCGCTCCGTGTCACTTTGACTGCCGACAACGTGACCGAGTCGCCCGCGACAATCGTCTGCTGGGTGCCCAGGGTCACCGACTCGACGACCATACTGCCGCCGGCCACATCGACCGTGAGGGTCTCGGCGACTGGATCCCAAGCGATCGACGCCTGCGAGTCCTCGCTGTGCACACGAAACGGTCCGGCCTCAACATCCACGGGCTGCCGAGAGACTCGGGCAGAGTCGACTGCGAGCGCGCCCGCCTCAAGCACGACACGCACCGGTTTACCCTTCGGCGATTGAACCGACGCGACAGATCCTGCGGCGATCTCGAGCGACCCGCCTGCAGTAAGGGCAACCCGTCGAGCCCCAGAGGGACCCGGGGTACTCGCGCCTTGGGCCACCTGGTCCACCCGGTCAACCTGGTCAACGGCACCCACAGGGCCTGAACTCGGCCAGGCCCCAACAACGACGACCAAGACGGCACCCGCCGCCGCCGCTCCCATCGCGATCCAAACGACACGTCTTTGTGGACGCGGCCGTCGAGTTGCATTGGCCACGAAACGGGCGCCACGGTGCACTCGCGTCGCGTTGAGGCTATCGACCATGCGGTCCTGCGCCGCAGCGATCTTGCGCGCGATCTCTGGACGATCGGAGTCTCGATCAGGACCGTCGTTCATGCGTCCCCCATCTGCCAGGCACTCAGTATCGGGTCATGGCCGGCGTAGCGGTCGAAGCGTTTACGCGCCTTGGTCAGCCGTCGTTTGACGGTCGCCAGCGAGGTCCCGGTTCGGTCGGCAACCTCGGTGAGCTGCAGGCCGTCGATAAGCCGCAGGGCAAAGACAATGCGTTCGTCGGGCGGCAGCCGATCCAAGACCTCGTACAGCCGGCGCATGGCGAGCACGACCTCGGGGCTTGCGACCCTTGAGGCGACCTCGGATGTCTCGTAGGGAACGGCCCCCCGGAGCCAACGCCGAACTCGTTGATGCCGCAGTCGATTCTTGGCGACGTTAATCGCAATGCGGTTGAGCCACGCCCGTAGATCATCGGAGTCCCCGGTAAATCGATCCAGCGAGCGCAATGCCTGCTCGAAGCTGTCCTGAACGACATCGGAGAGATCCGGGTCAGGACCCAGAACGCGGAGCAGTACCCGCTCAACCCCCCGGCTGTGGCGGGCGAACATCTCCCGTAGCGCTTGTTCTTGGCGCTGTTTGAGCCGCTCGATGAACTCGTCGGGCGGCCGGAATACGTCCGCCGCGTGCTCTGGCATGGGCCTCTGGCGCGGTCGCTGCGCCGGTTTGGGCGCTGCGTTGGCAAACATCCACCACCAAGGGGACGGCAGCGTGCCGTGGGTTTGTACAGCGAGGGACATCGGGAACAACGCAGCCACCTGCTTCATCACGCGGCACGCCCAGCACGGCTCAGAAAAAATCGTCTTCCAGCATACAACATGCGCTGAGCCGTTCGAGCCGCCGCGCGTGATTGATTCTCCGATGAGTCGAGCGACGATTGTCTTTCTCTGTACCGCCTTGAGCGCGTGTGGGTCCGAGTCCGGGTCCGCGTCCGATGTGCTCGGTGGCACCGACAGTGGTGGCCAGGCAGACACCGACGGAAGCTCCGCAAACAGCGGCACCGACGGCAGCAGCGCCGCCAGCGACGGCGACGATGCGGGATCGGATGGGACCTCCGAGGAGAGCGACGATGACAGCGGCGACACGGGGGCCACGGGGACCGAGGATCCCAGCAAGGTGATGCCCGCCGGAATCCCCATGCCGAGTTTCGGCTACCTCTATGAGACCGACCTCGACGCGACGATCTACGTCGACAATACCAACCCCGGCTGCAGTAACGACGGTGGCAGCGCCGACACGCCCCTGTGTGACCTGTTCGCCGGGAGCAACTCAACCACCTTCGACGCTGGCGACGTCGTGTCTATCTTGGGCGGACCGTGCATCATTGGCAACGACAAGACGCTCGCGTTCAACGGCACCGAAGACAACCCCGTCATCGTCCGAGCCGCTGGCGATACCAAGGTGCGCTTCGACGCCCAGGGTGACCGCGCCGACTTCACCTACGAGGGACAGTTCGGGATCATCGAGGGGATCGACTTCTTCCACGGCACCAGTCACCGGGTCGCCAGCCAAGCGCATCATCTCGTGTTTCGAAGCATCGAGGTGCACAACCCTGAGGGCGCCTTCATCGACTTCAATCCGGTGTTCAATGTCTCCGGACACGACATCCTCGTGTACGAGTCGATGATCTACGACAACCGCCGCAACAACGACACCGACTCGCACGGGATCCAGGCCGGGTCGGGCTCTTCGTACGTTTGGATCCTCGACAACGAGATGTACAACAACAACGGGGACGCGTTTCAGGGCTGCCACAACTGTTTCGATTCCCCGCCACACCACGTGTTCATCGGTCGCAATGTCATGCACGAAGACCGCGAGAATGGCGTGGACCTCAAGACGATCCACGACGTCGTCGTCTCGGAGAACTTGATGTACGGCTACACGTCGAGTGAAACCTCCAACGGTGACGCCATGGTGATCGGTAGTAACGGTTACGACGAGTCTACGGGGCAGGGACCGCGTCGCGTCTGGGTGCTCAACAACGAGTTCCGCGACAGCGCCACGGGGATCCGCATCGAAGGCGTTGAGGACGTTTGGGTCCTCGGCAACGTCTTCACCTCGCTGAGACAGGGCCTGCAGGTCGACAACAAGCAGTACCAAAACATCGTCATCACCAGCAATACGATGGATAACGTGGAAGCGGGCATCTACAGCTGGAACAACTCATGCAGCGCCGACTCGGTCACGATTGCCAACAATCTGATCAGCAACGTCTCCGGCCGTCACCTCGAGTTGCCGGACTGCGACAATCTCACGTTGGCCAACAATCTATTTTGGGAGGCGATGTCGGTCCGCATCGGCAACCAAACCTTTGACAGCGCAGTCGCGTTGGATGCAGAGGCGTACGCCAGTAATGATCTGGACGCCAATCCGGAGTTCATGAACGACTCGCTGGTACCCGGTGCGACGTCGCCTGCGCTAGACGGTGGCGCGGCGATCGAGGCACTGCTCGCTGAGCTGGAGGACGCCTACGGCGGCGACGCTCACTGTGACCTCGCCGGCCAACCACGGCCTGCAGGTGCATCCGCGGACATCGGCGCGTACGAACAGTAACTACGACGACGTCTTTCGTTGAGCCGATTAGTTCCGTCGGGGCGATTGGTTGGCGTGGCCACAACCAAACTGTATGGAGTCGTCTTGTTCGTTGCCGCGTGCGGAGGTGACGGCAAGCCTGACCAGGACACGACTCCTGAAACGACGTGGGGAGTCGAAGAAACACAGGGCGACGACGGGCAAGGCCCCGCTGGCGATGACGCGACGTCGGACGTCGAGACCTCGGGCGTTACATCGGGCGCTGCCGATGCCGCCGAGAGCTCGGACACCGGCATCAACGATACCGGCGATGCCAGCGACACTACCAACGACGACGGAAGCACCGGAGACACGCCGCCCCTCCCAGGCGAGGTCCCTCTCGAAGGCTATGGCACGCTGAGTACGTTCGGGCAGGGCGGAGACGAGTGTGTCGTCACGACGCTGAACGACTCGGGCCCAGGTACGCTGCGTGATTGCATCGAAAACCGGGGTGGGAATGGCGGAGATCCGGAGCCGCGGGTGATCTTGTTCGAGGTTGGAGGAACGATCAATGTCATGAGCGACATTCGAGTCCGACAGCCGTACCTCACTGTCGACGGGCTCAGTGCTCCCGCGCCCGGCATCACGATCGAGAAGTCAGGGAACGGCACGGAAGGGGAGTTCATCATCGGGACGTGGCCAGGCAATCAGACGTGCGGCCATGACGTATTGGTCCAGGGCCTTCGGTTTCAGGGCGTGTGGGCCCACAACACGGAGGACACCTCCAACAACGCGGGAACGATTGGCCTCGACGGGGAAGACCTGCCGCTGTGCCTGCACCACGTCGTTCTCAACCGTATCACCGTGCTAGACGCCCAGGACGCGGCCGGGGACATCTGGGGGAGCGCTTCTGACATCACGGTGCAGTACAGCGCCTTCCTCGACAGCCTTCATCCCAGCACGTACAGCCACTCGCCCGGCGGAGAGAACGACCAGCAGCGGGAGCGACTGAGCAACCATCACAACCTGTACGCGAACTTTCACGAGCGCGGCCCACAGGTCCGCGGCGACAATCGCGACTCGAACTTCGAGCAGAATATCGTGCACCGCTGGGCGGCGTTCGGGTTTGGCGGCGGCTACGGCATGCGGCTGCGCTGCCGCGACAATGCCTGCCCCCAGCGGCTCAACGTCTCGCACAACCACTTCACGGGCGCCTCGGACCAGCCCCAGACCGCGCTCATCATTGGTGAGCAGGCGGGGGCGGACGCCGACGAGATGACCCTCGCGCCGCAGGTGTACATGGAGGACAACTGGCGCCCCGCCACAGGCTCGGACCAGGGAACCGCCCCCGCGTCATTTGACCGCGCGGCGGAGGCAGAAGTCACGATTTACACCCACGGGGAAGTCGTGGCGCTTGTCCTCCCGAACATTGGCGCGCCGTATCGGACAGCGTACGAAGACATGCTGTTCGAGGAAGTGGGGGCGCAGCTCGACGCCGACCATCGATGATCTGAGCTCGCGCTAGCTTCACGCGTCGTCGCCCGGGCCGCGACGGTGGCGTTGACCGCGTCGTAGCGCGATCACAATCACGAACAACCACCCCGAAACTGGCGCGGGGCTGGTCCCGATCGAGCAACCGTCCGCGCCGCTTCGGCGGGGCTCTTCGCCGTCCGCGTCCGCGGGGTCCGTAGGGCCCGTACTCGTCGCGGCCCCACCGTCCTCTTCCGAACCCGCGAGACCCTCCGGACACGGCCCCGTGCGCGTCACGTTCTCGCGCGCGCAGTGCTCGTCCCAGCTCCCGATCGCCTCGGCGGGACTAGAGGCGAGCTCTAGGCAGTCTGGGCCAGGATTCCACACCCCGTCTGCATCGTGGCACGGCGTTAGGTCGAAACCGGATTGATCCTCAAGCCACGCGACGCGGTCGTGCAGCAGTGCGTATGTACTCGCGCCATCGCCACAGTCGGGGCCGGCAACGAGGATCCCGAAGGTGCGCCACGTGCCGTCGGGGAGCCGTACGAATCCTGGACCGCCGCTGTCGCCTAGGCAACCGTTGACGACCGCATCACCCACGGCCACGAGCCCGTCCGGGCGCGAATCTTGTGCGAGCACCGTCCGAGCCCAATGCTTGCGCCCGAACTGCTGCCCCGACCCGGGCAGACCGAACCCGACGATCGCAGCTTCTGCGCCGGGCACGAGAGCCGCGGTATCGCAGCCCATCGCGATTGGGACGATTGGGATCTGCACCGGCTCCACAAGTACACACGCGGCGAAGTCATCGTGTGGCGACCGCGTCTCGAAGTACGTTTCGTTGACGAAGCAGGACGCCACATCGATCCGCACCTCATAGGGCGAGAAGTCTTCCCCAAACCGTACCCGTGCGGTGTCGCCCGCCTCAAGGCAATGCGCCGCAGTGACGATGACCTGGGGATGTACGAGCGTCGCACTGCACTTGGTTTCGCCCACGCGAAATGTGGCGACGGACGGCCATTGACACGCCGCCGCCGGGGCGGCTCCGGCCACCGCCAGTACTGCGAAGGCGGCAATCACCATGGCAGTGTATCGACTTGGACCGCCCGGGGGGCGTCGAACTGGCGCCGAACTGGCGCCGAACTGGCGCCGAACTGGCGTCGAGGTGGGCGGTCCGGCAGCATGGACAGATGGCACGTGAGCCGCTCGACCGACTACGAACAATCATCGAGTCTCTTCCTGAGACCTCGGAAAAACTGTCGCACGGTGCACCCACGTGGTGGGGCGGCAAGAAGACCTTCGCGTGCTACCACAGCGGTGGCTACGACGAGGGGCGCCGCGCGGTTTGGATCAAAGCCCATGACGGCGCACAAGAGGCGCTGATCTCCGCCGACGCCAAGCGCTTCTATCGACCAAAGTACCTGGGCCCGAGCGGTTGGGTTGGCATGCGCTTGGAAGGCAAGGTGGATTGGGAGGAGGTCCGGACCCTGCTCGTCGACGGCTACCGTATGGTCGCGCCCAAACGGGCGCTCAAAGTGCTCGACGGGGAAGCGTGAGCGACAGCGACGCGCATTTGGGCCAGCGCGGGAAGTCGAGATCGTCGTGAGTTGGTAGTTTAACCCCAATGCCTGCTGCGAGCGGTCCGAAGGTTAAACGATGGGAGCGGACAGGGGACCGGGTTCCGGCGTTTGTCGAGCGGTGGGGGCCGACGCCGTTCTACATGACGCTCGGACTCATGACCGCGGGCGTGGTCGGTCTGAGTCTTGCCTGGCTTCCGTTGTCCGGCCTCGCGGTGTTCGTCGCCTTGTTCGGGTACATGGGAGTGTCCGATCTCCGCCAAACCCGACACGCGATCATGCGCAACTTCCCGGTGCTGGGCCGTCTTCGCTACTTCTTCGAGTCGGTTCGGCCAGAACTCCGACAGTACTTCGTCGAGTCCGACCAAGAGGAAAACCCATACAGCCGGATGAAGCGCTCGATCATCTAACAGCGCTCCAAAGACGTTCTGGATACGGTGCCGTTTGGCACCCAAAGCAATGTCTACGAGATCGGGTACTCGTGGCTGTCGCACTCGTTGGTCCCGAAACATCTCGGTGCAGATGCAGGGCGAATCATGGTGGGCGACGTCCGCTGCAAGCAGCCGTACGACGCTTCGATCCTCAACATCTCTGCGATGAGCTTCGGCTCGTTGAGCAACAATGCGATCCAGGCGCTGAACCAAGGGGCGGCCTTCGGCGGCTTCGCGCACAACACTGGCGAGGGGGGCGTAAGTCCGTATCACCTCGCGCCGGGTGGAGACCTCGTATGGCAGATCGGTACGGGCTATTTCGGATGCCGGACCGACGACGGAAACTTCGACGAGGACAAGTTCAAAGAGACGGCGCAACTCCCCAACGTGAAAATGATTGAGATCAAGTTGTCGCAGGGAGCCAAACCCGCGCACGGCGGCATTCTCCCGGCGAAGAAGGTGACGCTCGAGATCTCCAAAATACGCGGCGTACCGATGGGGCAGGACGTTCTGTCACCGCCTGGGCACTCGGCATTCTCGACGCCGCGAGAGCTGGTTCTTTTTGTGGCCAAACTGCGTGAACTCAGTGGCGGAAAACCGGTGGGTATCAAGCTGTGTATCGGTCATCCCATTGAGTTTCTTTCGATCGTCAAGGCAATGGTTGAGCTCGACGAGGGGCCGGACTTCATCACGATCGATG
>JAESSZ010000249.1 GCA_016763875.1 Nannocystaceae bacterium | reverse complement strand
GCTGTTGCTGACGCCAGCGATGGGCGTGTCGATCAACATGATCTCGCTGTTCGCGTTCATCATCACGCTGGGGATGGTGGTCGACGACGCGATCGTCGTGGGCGAGAACATTCACGAGTTAAGGCAGCAGGGGGTACCTCGTTTCCAGGCCGCCATCGACGGTGCCAAGGGCGTCGCCGTGCCTGTCACCTTTTCAATCGCGACGTCTGTCGTGGCGTTCATGCCGATGATGTTTGTCCCGGGCGCGATGGGAAAGCTCTTCGCGGTGATCCCCGCGATCGTGATCTCGGTGCTCATCATCTCGCTCATCGAGTCGGTGTGGGTGCTCCCGGCCCATCTGCACGCGCTCAAAGAACCGAGCAAAACAGGGGTCTACCGCTGGATTCACGACAAGCAGCAGTATGTCAGCCGCGGCTTGATGACCTTCATCAAGAATGTGTACGCGCCTGTGCTTCACGCGACGCTTCGCCGACGCTACGTCTCACTCGCCATCGGCGTGGCCATATTGGTGTCCACGATGGGCTGGGTCGCCAGCGGTAAGATCGGCTTTCGCTTCATGCCGGAGATCGACGGTGACGTGGCGGTGGCCGAAGTCGAGTTGCCCTACGGAACCCCCGTCGCGGAGACCGACCGATACCGCCGGTTGCTGCAGACCGCCGCCGAGAACATCATCGAAGAAAACGGCGAGGACGGCATCGTCAAGGGGATCTACGCCCAGCTAGGCACGCCCATGCCCACCGACCCCGGTCGGGCGTTGTCCTCGATCGTGGGCGGACACATCGCCAACGTGACCGTGTTCTTCGTTTCGTCTGGCGAGCGCGAGATTTCCGCGAGCGAGTTCCTCCGACGCTGGCGCGAAGAGATCGGCACCCTCGTGGGCATCGAGCGGCTCAAGTTCTCGATTGCCTTGGGTCCCAGTCCGGGCCCTGCCCTCTCGGTCGAGCTCAAGCACGACGACATGGCTGTGCTTGAGTTGGCCTCCGCCGATGTTGCCGCCGCCCTGCGCAAATACCCGGGCGTGTGGGACGTCGACGACGGCTATCAGCCGGGTAAAGCGCAACTCGACCTCAAGCTCACCAAGAGGGCTGCGATCCTAGGGCTGACCTCGGGCGACATAGCGCGCCAGGTCAGGGCTGCGTTCTACGGCACTGAAGCGTTTCGCCAACAGGAGGGACGAAACGAGGTGCGGGTCGTTGTGCGGTTGCCCGCCGAGGAGCGGCGGTACATCCACGACTTCGAGAGCCTGCTGATCCGCACCCCGGCCGGCGGCGAAGTCCCGCTGCGCGAGGTGGCCGAGATCATCGCTGGGCGCAGTTACCCGGTGATCCAACGTTCGGAAGGCCAGCGCATGGTCGAGATCACTGGCGATGTCCGCAGCGGTGAGGGCAATCCCAATCAGATCCTCGAGAGCGTTGCCGCCACGGACCTTCCCGCGGTGTTGGAAAAATACCCGGGTCTCTCTTACGAGTTCGGCGGCTCGCTGCGCGAACAGAAAAAGACGATGGGCGCGCTGGCGTCGGGCGGCGCGATGGCGATCTTGGCAATCTACGGACTGCTTGCGATCCCGTTTCGGAGCTACACCCAGCCGATCATCGTCATGCTCGCGATCCCCTTTGGATTCGTCGGCGCGGTGATCGGACACGAACTCATGGGCTTCGAGCTCAGCATGATCAGCTCAATGGGGCTCATCGCGCTGGCGGGCGTCGTGGTCAATGACTCGCTCGTACTGATCCATGCGGCGAACGAATATCGTGCGCAGGGCATGTCGCTTTTTGACGCGATCCATGCCGCCGGTGTCCGTCGGTTCCGGCCGATCATGTTGACGTCTCTGACCACCTCGCTGGGGCTGGCACCGATGATCACCGAGACCTCGGCGCAGGCGCAGTTCCTGATCCCGATGGCGTTGTCCCTCGGTTTCGGGGTGCTGTTCGCAACCTTCATCATTTTGTTGCTCGTCCCCGCTTACTATCTGATCTTGGGTGACCTTCTGGAGCTCTTCGGGGTCAAAGACCCCCACCATAACAAGAGTCTCGAAAGCGATGCCGAGCCGACCGCCCCCGCGCAAACGGGACACACGATCGTCCCGGCCCCGGCCGAGTAGAAGTCCACACGCAACAAAGCCGCCCCACAGACCACGGGACGGCTTTTCCTAAGACCTCGTCCTAATACCTGCTAGTCGCAGGTTCGGCCGCACACGGAGGAGACCTCATCCACGCAGATGCTGTCCCAGCTGTTGTTGCAGCAGTAGGCATCGACCGCGCAGATATCGGCCGCGCAACTATCGTCGCAAGCCGCATCAAGCGCGACACCTTCGTCGCACAGATCGTGCGCACAGGCGTTGCCTTGGCCAGATCCGTCATCGTCGTCCGAGAGAGCCAACGCCAGCAGTTGCTTGACGGTGTTGGCCCGGACGAACGGGTTGTGACGGAAGTCGGGGCCGGCATCCTCAGCGATCCAGGCAAACGGGGCGACCCGCAAACGGTCCGCGCCAACGCTGCCGTCGTCGATGTACTCACCGCCGATGATCTCTGCGTCGGGGTTCGAAGGATCAGCGTCCAGCTCGATGACCGCGACCATGCGAGTGGTGCGGAACGAATCGGCGCCGGACACCGGAGTCAGGTTGGGACCGCTGGTTTCGGTGACCCAGTTGAGCGACACGTCAACGAGCACGAACCCTTCGGCGTTGCTGTTGAACGGGTACACATCACGGTCGCCCTGGCGGGAATCACCACCGGTGGCCACGAGGTTGGCCGCTTCGCTCTCGGTCAGCGCCTCGTAGTCGTTGACGGTGTAGCGGAACGTCGGCTGGTTCCAGATCTGCTCGGTGGTGAACTCGTTCTGCGCGTCGATAGCGAACGGCTCGCCGTCGATCTTGAGTCGGTTGCCCATCACGATCAGCATCGCGCCAGCATTGAGGCCCTTGCAGCCACTGCCGTTGCGAACGATGCGACCAGACTCGTCACGCTCGACGTCAGCGGGGTCGGTGTCGCAGCGAGCACCGATGAAACGCGACCGAGCGCCTTCGTGTGCCTCGGCGCCCAGCGCGTTGACATCGCCAATCTCAAACTT
>JAESSZ010000248.1 GCA_016763875.1 Nannocystaceae bacterium | reverse complement strand
GGCGACGTCAACGGCGACGGGCTATCGGACATCGTTGTTGGGGCGCCGCTCGCCAATCCCAACGGAGGTAACTCTGGTGCGGCCTACGTCGTGTTTGGGAAAACCGACAGCGGGGCCGTCAACCTTGCAAACGCTGGGGCGGCCGCATTCTCGATCCGCGGTATTACGACCAGTGATCTGGCGGGCGGCGCGGTGGACATCGCGGGGGATGTCAACGGAGACGGTCGCATGGACGTGATTGTGGGGGCCTCGGGCGCCGACGACGACTTGCTGTTCCAGGGCCAAGTCTACGTTGTCTTCGGCAAGGACGATGGCACGGATATCGAGTTGTCCGAGGTGCTGGCGGGCATGGGTGGATTCGGTATCGATGGGGAGACCGCGGGCAACTTCCTGGGACAGGCGGTGGCGGGCGTCGGCGATGTCGACGGCGACGGGTTTGGCGACCTGCTTCTTGGCAGCCCGAACCTCGACTTCAACGGGGCTAACGCTGGGCGCGCGCATCTGATCTTCGGCAAGACCAACGGCGTTCGTGTCGAGACGACCGACATTTCCACCGGGATCGGCGGATTCTCCCTGGATGGCGAGGACAACGTTGACCGAGCCGGTGGCGCTGTCGCGGGCGGTGGCGACATCGATGGCGACGGATACCCCGGCTTCATCATCGGGGCCGACGGTAGCGATCTCGCTGGTAACGACGCAGGCTCGATCTACGTGATGTTTGGTGCCGGATGGACGGGGCGTGTGGGTTACGTCGGCGGGCTTGAGGACGAGACGTTTGTCGGTGCGCCGGCCAACGAAGGCATGGTCGCTGGCCTGGGCGCCGACACGCTGCGGGGCGGCGGAGGCTCTGACGTGTTGTACGGCGGTGCGGGTCCCGATACCTTCGAGATCCCGCTGGGACAGTTCTTCCGCATCGACGGCGGTAGTGGGCTGGACACGGTGTCGATTCCCGGCCTGGATGTGGTGCTGAACCTCGGCGTCATCGTCAACAACGCGATGGTCGATATTGAGGTTCTCGATATCACCGGTGAAGGCGACAACGAGGTCATCCTGTTCGCCGAGGATGTGCGCGCGATGGTTGGCGCTGACAATCTGCTCCAGATCGTGGGCGACAAGGGTGATGTGGCAGACATCGATCTCAGCGGTGGCGCGTGGGCTGCCGACGGTGCCGCGGGCGGTTTTGATCGATACACGGACGGCGTTGTGACGCTGGAAGTGTCGACCGAGATCGACGCCACGGTGAACCTGTAGCGACCGCCACGGGCGAGTTCGCGCCCCCTGCGCAGGCCAAAGCGGGGATACTGCTCAGCGGAATGTCGTTCCCCGCACCGGACTACGCCGCGGCGTTGCACCGTTTTGTGCACGACTACGAAGGTAGTCGGCAAGCGGTTGTGCGGCTGGGCCCGGACGTGTTTTCGTTCTACGCGCGGCTGTTGGTCGACGAGCGGTTGGGTCGGAGTCCGCGCACTACAGTGACGTCGGTCCTGGCGTACTTCGTTGTGCCCGACGACGTCCTGCCCGAGGCTGAACTCGGCCCACTGGGCCTGATCGATGACTTGTTCGCTGCGTCGTACGCCTACCGTCTGCTGCGTCGGGAGGTGCCAGCAGCGCTTCTCCATGACGCCTGGCCGGGCGAGCAGTCCCTCGACGACGCAATGGCGCTCGCCTATTCGGAGACACGCTCGGAACTAGGTAAGCGGACGCGCATCGTGCTGCGAATGGCCGGCTTGGTCTAGAGGGGCCACGCTCCGTACCTTGATTCGCCGCGTCGGCGCGCATACAAAGATCCAATGTTGCTCGTCCCCGCAGGTCTTACCGCCGCGCTCCTGCTTGGCGCCGCGGACTACCAACCTTCGGTACCTGGTGTTGGTGGCGGTGGCGACAGGGTCGATATCACCGCGCCCGAAGACAACGCGCTGTTCCCAGATGTTCCGGCGGCGGTGGTGGTGACCGTGGACGTCTCCAACAACTCCGCACTTGAGATCCAAGAAGTTCATCTTGAGGTGGACGCCAAGGATCAGGCGATGATCTGCGAGAGCGCGGGAGTCTGCGAGTGGACCTTGGAACTCGACGAAGGTGAGCACGAGCTGCGCAGCTTCGTGGTTCGCAGCATTGGAGGCCCTCTTTTCTCCCAGTTCGTCCAGATCCAGGTCGGCGGCGATGTCCCGCTGGGCACGGGTGATGATGCGGAGACCAGCACGGACGGCAGCACACAGGACGGCACGGAGACCAGCAGGGGCGGCGGCACGGGTGAGGATCGGGCGATGACTAGCGACTCCTCCGGCGATACACCGGACAGCGATGCCGACGCCGATGAGTCTGGCTGCGGCTGCCGTACGGATTCGGATCGGCACTATGGGGGCGTGATGTGGTCGCTGCTCCTGCTTTCCGGTTTGATACGTCGGCGGCGCCGCGCCTGCTAAGATCTCACGTGTGGGACGTCGCGCGGATCTTAAGACCGGCTACAACTGCAACTGCAACTGTGTCTTCTGCGTGATCGGCGACAAGCTGTTCACGGGCGATCGCTCGACTCGTGATTGCCTCGATGAGCTGCGGGCGAGTCGCGCGCGTTGTGAGGACGTGGTCTTCACAGGCGCGGAGGTCACGATCCGCGACGATTTCTTCACCCTCTTGGCGGCGGCAAAAAAGCTCGGGTACCGCACCATTCAGGTGCAGACCAACGGCCGAATGCTGGCGTATCGGGCATTCGCCGAGCGCGCCGTTGCGGCCGGGGCCAACGAGTTTTCCCCGTCAATCCACGGACCCACCGCGAAGATCCACGACGCGCTCACGCGGGCTCGCGGCTCCTTCGACCAGGTGGTCGCCTGCATCGACAACCTCGTCGCGTTGGGCCAACGTGTCATCACCAACACGGTCGTGACGCCAACCAACGCGCCGCACCTACCCGCACTGGCGACGATGCTGGTGGCGCGCCGGGTCGCTCAGTTCCAGCTCGCATTTCCGCATCCAACCGGGCACGCCGACACTCTGTTTGACCGGGTTGTGCCGCGCATGTCCGAAGTTGCGCCGCATATCCACGCGGCGCTCGCGATCGGTGTCGCGGGCGGCGTGGACTGCATGGCCGAGGCGATGCCGTATTGCATGATGCTCGGGCACGAGTCGCGGGTCGCCGAGCTTCACATTCCACCGACCGAGATCGTTTACGACGGATACGTCGTGCCCGACTACGCCGAGGACCGTGTGGGTCGCGGTAAACGGCGCTTTGAGCAGTGCTCGCCGTGTCGTTGGGAATCGATCTGCGAGGGAACGTGGCGCGAATACCCGCAGCGTCGTGGGTCCGAGGAGTTCAGCCCGGTGCTTGGGGCGCGCGTGGTGGACCCGGCGCTTGTGCTGGACGGTGCACTGGAGATGCTGGGCAGCGAAGCACCGCCGTGGCCCCAGCCGCAGTCCGAGCTGCCCCCCTATACGGCGCTGGCGTTCTACCCGGAGGACTTTTCGCCAGCGTGCACGGCTCAAGCGCAGGGCATGGAGGCGGGGCACGCGATGTTGGCGGCGCGCGGGGTCACGTTGCTGGGGGTGAGTCCCGACGACGAGCGGCGGCACGAAACATTCGCGGCCGCCCAGGGGCTTTCGTATCGACTCATTTCGGACCCCGAGTTCGACCTCGCTCGTGCGTATGGCGTTGTTGGCGAGGCGCCGAGACGAACCGTGCTCGTGGACGCGCGTGGGCGCATCGCGCATGTCATCACCCGGGTTGATACGGCTGCGCACGCGGCCCAGATCCTCGCGGCGATCGACAAGCTCGAGGCCCCGCCACGTTCGGTCTTGCCGCGGGATGATCTGGTGGTGCTGCGACGGCCATCGCCATCGTCGCGGAACGGTGAGTCGCAGAGTGGTGCGTCGCGGAGCGGCGCGTGAAGGCACTGATCAAGGTCGGCTACGCGTGCAACGAGAACTGTACGTTTTGCCACACGCAGGATGTTCGACACATACAAGGTGACGCCGCGGAGATCGAACGCAAGATCGACCGCGCCGCTGCGCTGGGGCACAGCATGGTTGTGTTGTCCGGCGGTGAGCCGACGATCCGCCCGGAGTTGCAGCGCTGGGCGGCACGTGTGGCGCGGGCCGGCCTGGACTTCGGGCTGGTCACCAACGGTTTGATGCTCGCCTATCCCCACGTGTTGGACCCGCTGCTGAGCAGTCGTCTGCGCTACGTGAACATGTCGCTGCACGGCGGTGAAGCCAAGATCCACGAGCGCATGGTGCGTGCCGACTCATGGGAGGCGGCCAACGCCGCGTTGGACAACCTCAATGGCCGTGGCCTTCAACTCACGATCAACTGCGTGGTCACGCAACACAACGTCGAGCACCTCGATGCCCTCGTCGATCGGTCGCTGCGGTGGCCCGATGCCGTCGTCAAGTTCTCCGCGTGCGAGCCCAAAGGAGGGGGGCTGCACCTGATGGGGTCCTTGGTTCCGAGACTCCGATCGGCCACGCAGCGGGTGGCGGCGGCGATCTCTCGTGGTCGGGCGCTTGCCGGAGATCGCGGGCCGCGATTCGTTCACGGGGGATTCCCCTTGTGCATGCTGCCTGGGCTCGACGACGCCTACGACGACCTTCGCACGCACGGGTTTCGCACGATGGTGGAGATCGGCGAGCCTGATCTGCTGCCGATTGACGACGCCAATACGATCAAGCCCGAGGTGTGTGAGGACTGCAGACTCGCTGGCGCATGCCCGGGGCTATTCGCGGAGTATCACCGTCGTTTTGGCGCCGAGGAGTTGCAGCCCGTCACGCACGGGACACGCGGCAACGCATTCGACTGGGTGTTCGAGGGCCGCGTGCCGGCCGAGGAGGACACCTGTCCGCTACTGGTCGACGGGGTCGCGCCCTGGGACCGCGCTCGTGACTTGTTTGTTCGTCACCGGGGAAAGGTCGGACGGTATCGAGCCGAGGGCCGCGACTTCTCAGACGCGCAGCTCACCCGGATCAAGCACACAACCGGTCAGGTGTATCTCGACGCCTCGCGTAAGCCCGCGCCGGACGATTTTCCGCGCGACCTCGTCAAGCTCACCAGGTCAGAGGCGTGTCGCGGTTGCTCCGAGGAGTTGGGCTGCACGGGGATGTTCGAGCCAGTCATGGAAGACCTGTTTTCCCGCGACGATGCTCGGGTGCGAGAGATCGTGGCTGGCCTGACGGGTGATGTCCTCGATGTTGGTTGTGGTGATGGTCCCTACGATGACGTGTTGGCCCCCGCGGTCTCCGCGGGTGCCATCCGCTGGGTCGGGCTCGAACCCAATGCGGCGGCGGTGGCTCGGTTGGCGCAGCGGCGGTCGTGGGGCCAGGTGCACGCAGTGACGGCCGAAGACAGCGACGCGGTTCTGGCTGAGATGCGCTTTGACCACATTCTCATGCTGCGAAGTTGGAATCACCTGAGCGATCCCGGGGCCGCGATCGCTGCGGTCGTGCCGCGACTTCGCGACGGCGGGACGCTGCTCGTGGTCGACAACGTCGCGTTCGGACTCGCACGCACACCCGCCCAGCGCGCTCGCAATCGCCGTGCGCGGCCCCCCTTGGAGCATTGGCGCAACGACGACGCTGCCGCCGCCGAGCGGTGTTTGCTCTCCGCTGGGCTGGTGGTCATCGAGCGTCGCGAGGTGACCCCTGAGACCGCCAATCAGTGGTTGGTCCATGCCCGCGTGGGCTGTCGGTAGCAAACGACGCAAGGGCGAGCGTGGCGGCAGCAGTCGTGCGCGCGAAGGCGTCTCGACTGCTACCATCGCCCTTGATGGACGAAGCGCTGACGGGACTTCCACCACAGGTCACCGCCGAGCTCGGCGATGCTGCCGTCACCCTGGTTGTGCCCGCGGCGCTGTATCCACGAGACGCCCTGTACGGGGCGGCGTACGTTTTCATCGATCGGTGCTTCGTGGTGCTGGGACAACCGTCCGCAGACGAGTGGTCGGTCACCTTGGCCAAAAAGGACCCGACCGCGGCCGAACCTTCGTTGCGCGAGATCGTCGGCGAGTTCGCCAACGAGTTGCTCTCGTGTGCGTGGCGTTCCGAGATCACGCAGAGCAATCGTGCGGTGATCGAAACGGTCACCATGCAGGCGTTCGCGGGCGCGATGGGTCCACCATCGCTCGACGAACTCGAAGCGTTCGATTTTACCGACGAGCCGTTCGACGACCCGCTGGGTATCGCACAGTCGTGGGAGGACAAGTACAAGAAGAAGAAGCCGGGGTCGGCTACGGACGTTGCATCGGACGAGACGCCCGACAAGACGCCCGACAAGACGCCGGACAATACGGCCGACGAGACGCCCGATAAGGAGCCCGGGCAGTGAGCGCGCCACGGGAACTCCGGCTGCCGCAAGCGCTGTACGCGGGCGAGGCGGTGGACGAGGCCCTGAAGCGGTTCGATGCGTTCGCGACGTTTGAGCGCCGCACCGAGGCCGAGCACTGGGTCGTGACCGTGCAACCCAACCACCCCGGTGCGGCGCGGCTGCGTCAACTGTGTGGCGAGCTGCAGAACTTCGCGCTGGGACTCACAATCCGGCGCGGCGGGACGGGGCAGCCGTCATGAGACTCGCATCGCTGGGCACGCTGGACACCCGTGGCCCCGCGTTCTTTCGTTATCGCGCGGTCGGGGAGCACATCGTGGTGACCAACCTCGAAGGTCGCTGGTTGCTGCTGTCGCACGACGAGTTCTCTGCGTTCGCGACCGGAAAACTCAACGTCGACTCTCCGTTGTACACGCGGTTGTCAGAAGGCAACTTTCTCCGCGAGTCGTACGACGTCGTCGCTGCGAGCGAAGGACTGCGTCGTCGTAAGCGTTTTGTGCACTACGGGCCAAACCTGCATCTGATGGTGGTGACGCTGCGCTGCAACGAAACCTGCGTGTATTGCCACGCCTCCCGCGCGGACATGGATCGCGTGGACACCGACATGAGCCGAGAGACGGCCGAGGCTTGTGTCGAGATGGCGCTCAAGAGCACCAGTCCGGGTATCACCATCGAGTTTCAGGGGGGCGAGCCGCTCGTCGCCTTCGACATCGTCAAGCACACCGTGCAGTACGCACTGTCCAAGAACCGGGCGGCGGGTAAGCAGTTGGAGTTCACGATGGTCTCCAATCTGGCGTTGATGGACGAAGAAAAGCTCGCTTGGCTCGTTGAGCACCGCGTCCAGATCTGCACCAGCATCGACGGTCCAAGGGCGCTACACGACAAACAACGCAAGCTCCGCACGTTGTCTGCGTACGACGAGGCTGCGGGTTGGATCGCGCGCATCAACGAAGCGTACGGCGAGCGTGGTCTGGACCCGACCCTGTATCACGTGGAGGCATTGCTCACGACGACCAAGGCGGCGCTGCACCAACCCAAGGCGATCGTCGACACTTATGTGGCGCTGGGCTGTCGTGCGCTGTTCCTGCGGCCAATCGATCCGTTTGGATTTGCCGACAAGACCCGTCGCATCGTGGACTACCCACGGGTCGAGTACCTGCGCTTCTACGCTGAGGCGCTCGACTACATGATCGCCTTGAACCAAGGCGGCACCGAGATTCTCGAGCGTTACGCCGCCATCTTCCTGACCAAGATCCTATCGGGGGAGGACCCAAACTTTCTCGACATCCGCAGTCCAGGTGGCGCTGGTATCGGCCAGCTTGCCTACAACTACGACGGGAAGATCTTCTCTTCGGACGAAGGGCGCATGCTGCACGCGATGGGCGACTCGACGTTTCTTATCGGGCAGGTGGGCGAGTCGTCGTATCGCGATGTAGTTGGACATCCCACTATTCGTGCGATGTCGATTGCGTCGAACCTCGACCAGCAGCCTGACTGCGTCAATTGCGCGTATCAACCGTATTGCGGAACGCAGCCAGAGCACAACCACAAGACCCTCGGCACGATGTTTGGTCGCATGCGGGAGTCGGCGATGTGTGCGGTCCATAAGGGTATCCAGGACATCTTGTTCGAGCGTCTGGGTCGTGGTGGGGAGGTGCGCGAGGTGCTCGAGCGCTGGACCACCGTGAGGCCCCGAGACCATTTTCTGCACGATCCCGCCCCCGAGTGAGGCGCGATGCCGACATCGCGGAACGCGACGTTCTGTTACGATAGGGCAGGGGACGGCGTTTTGTCGATGAACAGCGATCCGGAAGACAGCGACGGAGTGGAGGAGGACCTTCCGGACCTCCCTAGTTTCGGACGTGACCCAGCGGACATGCTGGACGCGACCCAGCGTGAGATCTCGCTCCGTGCCCGCAACAACGCAGACGAAGGTCCGGGCCCAAATGGGGAAACCAATCCCGGGGACCCGATGATGGCCCCGACACACTGCAGCCACGGGAGCCACGGGAGCCACGGGAGCCACGGCTCGCATGGCTCACATGGCTCACACGGTAGTCATGGATCCCACGGCAGTCACGGCAGCTGGTAGCCACGATCGAAGCCAACGATGACCGAAGCTGCGATCGATAACCCTGAGCACGCCGGCCGAACACGGCAGGCAGAGCCGTCGATCGAGGGGCGCATCCGCGCGACGACACCGCGGGTCCATATCCTCACGGGGGCGGTCTGCAACAACAATTGCATCTTCTGCATGGAGGAGGATCGGGATGGTCGCTACGTGACCAACTCTGCGACCAGCGACGACTCCGTGCGCTGGATCCTCGAGAACAACGCAGACACCGAAGAGGTCTGTTTTACATCGGGTGAACCGACCACCAACCGTGCGCTCCCTCGCTGGGTTGCCATGGCCAAACGCGCGGGTGTGCCCACGATCTCGGTCATGACCAATGGCCGGGCGCTGTCGTATGTCCGCTACGCCAAAGGTCTGGTCGCGGCGGGCATGAACAAGTTTTACGTGTCGATCCACGGGCACGAAAAGCGGCTCCACGACGGGCTGACCCGAACCCCCGACAGCTTCGAGCAGACGGTTGCGGGCCTCGACGTCATCACGACCCTCAAGCGCTACGGGGTCTCGCTGCACACCAGCACCGTGATAACGCGGCGCAACCTCCCGCATGTCGCTGCGATCTACCGGTTCTTGCGTGCGCACGGGGTCGACCAGGTGGTCTTCAACGTCATGCAAGCCAACGGTCGCGCCAACACATACTTTGACCAGCTCTTCCCTCCGTATGCGGAGATCGCTGCAGCATTCGCCGCGTTCGCTGAGGCGCAAGCCAAGCGCGAGCGTCGGGTGATGGCGTTCTTGGTGGATATTCCGTTGTGCACGACCGAGGCCGTGCCGGACTTCAACCGGGGCTACGTCGAGCGCTACTTACATTTTGAGCCGGCCAGCAGCGCGCATGAGGTCGTTGACCCGGCGGTGCTCGACTCGCGCATTGGCGGCGAGGACGGCGGGCTCGTGCAGATTCGGCGCGCTGATCTCGATGACGCACAGCGGCAGAAAAGAGCGGAGTGTGGCCGCTGCCGCTACGACGATGTTTGTGAGGGGGTCTGGGGAAATTACCTGCGCCGCTACGGTTGGGACGAGTTCGTGCCGGTCGTCTCTGATGTTGCCGAGGGGTGCGCGACCCGATGAAGGACCGCGATACCGAGCCGGGCACACCGATGCCCTTGCCCCCTGTCCCCGTGGAGCAGTTGCTTGAAAACGTTCTTGAGGATGGGCTTGAAGACGGGCTCGAAGATCTGACCGACGTGTCCGAACATGTACTGCCCGACGAGCCCGTCGCCGACCCGGGCCAGGCGGTATTGGTCGTCGCCGAGAGCGACGCTGCGTTCACCTCGCTTGCGGTCACTCTCGCCGGACTTCTCGACTGCGACATCGTGCTGAGCAGGGTGTCGGATCCCGAGGAAGCGATCGACGCACTCATTGCGTCGGAGTTCGATAGCGTTGTGTTTTGCCGGCCGCGCGATCGTGCATCGTGGATCCGTTTCATCCGCGATCGTCGAGTCGCGATGACGCCGGTGATTTTTCTCGATGATCAAACGCCTAGCCTCCGTGGAAAACGCGCGAAGCGACGAGAGCAACGGATCCTGGAAGGTGCTGCGGCATACCTGCGCGCCTCCGATCTCTCGGGGCCTCTGCTTGAGGCCACGCTTTTGCACGCGGTCGACCGCGTGGGCATGCGACGGGCGATAGAGGAGGTTCAGGAGCGGTTCGCTTTGGCGGTGCGCGGTAGCAACGACGGCGTGTGGGAGTGGCTCATCCCGTCGGGCGATATGCACTTCTCGCGGCGATGGCGGGAGCTATTGGGCTACGGCATCGACGATCTTGCCAACACGGCCGACGAGTGGTTCTCCCGGGTTCACCCGGACGACCTGTCGGGTCTGAAGTCCGATCTCGACGCGCATCTCGAAGGCGTAAAGCCGTACCACGAGTATGAGCATCGACTGCGGGCGAGTGATGGCACCTTTCGCTGGGTCATCACCCGCGGGGTGGTGCAGCGGGACCCGAACGGCCAGCCCCTACGTATGTCGGGATCTCTGGCGGACACCTCCGACTTTCGTCGTCGCGAGCAGCAGCTGCGCGAGGAAAACCGTAGCGATCCCCTCACAAGCCTGCCGCGGCGCGAGCCGTTCCTCGAGCGGCTTCGAAACAGCATCGAGTTGTCGGAGGAACTCGAGGACTACGCATTCTCTGTTTTGGTGGTCGACGTTGACCGATTTCGATGGTTGGCCGATAGCATCGGCCATCACGCCGCCGACAAGATGCTCGCCGTACTCGCGCACCGGCTAGGTTCATGCATTCGTCCGGGCGACACCCTCTCGCGCTATCAGGGGGATATGTTCGCGGTGCTTCTCGATAACGTCGACGATCTCGAACTTGGCTCGCAAATAGCGGAGCGCATTCGGACCACGACCAACGAGCCGTTCGACATCGACGGCCAAACGGTTTACGCGACCGTCAGCATCGGTTTGACGACCAGCCGGCGGGGTTACGACGACCCCGAGGAGGTCATGAACGACGCGATGGCGGCAGCCAACCGTGCCAAGGAACGCGGTCAGGGGCACTACGCCGTGTTCGAGACCAAGATGCGGGTCGATGCACTGTCGACCCTGAGGCTTGAGGTCGCGCTGCGGCAGGCGGTTGAGCGCAATGAGTTCGAGCTGCACTATCAGCCGATCGTCGATCTCAAGACGGCGAAACTCGTGGGTTTTGAGGCGCTTGTTCGCTGGCAGCATCCGCGCCGCGGTCTCGTTCCGCCGGGCGAG
>JAESSZ010000247.1 GCA_016763875.1 Nannocystaceae bacterium | reverse complement strand
GTCGCCGTCTGGCCCGAAGCCGGGTGATGACATCAAGAAACCGAAACGCCGCTCGGACGGACCGTCGATCGACTCGGAAATCCCATGGCTGCCATGACGCGACGTCGCACCGGATTCAACTTTCTTAGAGGGTCTGTAGGCCATTCAATCGCCCAGGTTCAGGGCGGCGCGCTGCTCGTAATGCTTGCTGCCGCAGCTTGCTCAAGCGACGACTCGGGCCCACAGGCTGCCGAGTCCACGGACAGCGGCGGAGACACGACGCGGAGTGACCCCGAGACCGGGACCACCACCAGTGGCGCTGGGTCCTCGGAAACCGCCGCACCCGGCACCAGCAGAAGCGAAGGCCCAACTGCGGCCGACAGCGAAACCGGAGAAGAGGTCGTCGAGTGTCCAAGCCACATTCGCACCGAGCGCATCGCCAGTCTGGTCCACCTCTCGTTCGGCTGGACAAGCCAAGGACATGGCGCTGACCCCGTCGACGGCATGGCGGTCAGCTACGAGCTGTTCGACTGCGATGACGACTGCCGACGCTGCCGATTCCGCGGGCCGGTTGAGAACACACCAGACATCCCCAACGATCCGCGGCGCTGCCTGAACATGTTCCCGCAACAATGCGAGACGGACGCGGACTGCGACGGCGTCGAAGATGCCTGCCAGATCATGTTCCAACCGCCGGTCCAACGCACAACGTCGTGGACCGCAGCCTACGCCGCCAAGCTCAGTCGCGATCAGATGGCGGCGTTCAACACGACCTACGACGACGGTGCACAGGGAGTGGTCAACCTCGCGACCGGCGACTTCGACTTCGAGGTGCTCAACACGCGCGTGCCGCTGGGGCCCGGATTCAGCGAAGTCTGCGTGGGCGACACGACGCCCGACGACGGCGTGAAGGACGGAACGTGCGCCGACTCAGGCGATGACTGTGACGTGGCGACCATCAGCCCCAACGGCGCACTCAGTTTCGACTGCGCCTGGACGCCCAACGTCATCGACTTCGCGCTACCGCTGCACGGCATGGGCACCGGAGGAGTGCGCTGGGAGATGGACGCCACTCGCCCCAACTGCACCTTTCCTGGGGCCGAGGCCCTGCAGTGTTGGTGCGGCGTGTGCTCCGACGATGAAAGCATGCCGTGTCAGTCGGACGGAGACTGTGCAAGCGGCACCTGCGGGAACGCGGGCTCAAAGACGGGCCCGGTTGTCACGCTGCCCAACATCTGCGCGCCCGGTGAGGCCTGTGACTGGAACCCGGAGACGCTCCTTGGCGAATGCATGGGGGCAGGCGGGGCAACCGTTCCCTGCTTTCCGGCCGATGGCGAGTGGGCCGTCGAAGGCGACACCTCGGTGCAGAAAGATTTTTTCATCTCGACGGTAGCCCTCCTTGGCTGTCTTCCCGAAGTTGATCCCCTGCGCTTGATCATCGTCGACCCCGTGAACGACATTAGTCTCGATGAAGCGTTTGGATTCCCGGGCCCCATCATCCAAACACTGCCTCTCAAGGTCACCCCAGAATGGCGATGACACACAACCTCGCGGCGTCCTCGTGGCTCCGCGCTATCGGGATAACACTGCCGCTCCTGGCCAGCGGCTGCAGCCTTGTGCTCGACGCCAGTCCGGTCCAATGCGTTGCCGACGCGGACTGCGAGTTTCTCGGGAGTGAGTTCGCATGCGAGGTCGACGTCTGCGTTGAGACCGACGAAGTCGCGACGCCTCGGATGGACGTAGGGGTCGCGACCGGACCCGGCGACAGCGACGGCACGGGCACCGATGCGCCCGACGAAGGCGAGGACAGCGAGACCGGGACAGCGGCGGGAACCGAGACCGGCTCTTCCAGCGACACCGGTGTCGAGGGCCCGTGCGATCCGGTCAGCGGGTATTCCTGGGCAGAGAGCATCGCCGTAGTGCGCAACGCTTGCGATCTACCGTCGGCCGTCTCGGGAACAGTACTGACGGAGGGTGCCAACGAAGTCGAGGTCCAATCCCCCATCACGCCGCTCCCGTTCGACATCTGTCTTTACGGCGAGCCGCGGTCCACGCTTTGGATCGGGGACAACGGTTACCTGACCCTGGGCGACTCACCACCCGGTGCCCTGCAGTCCGACGTTGGCGTTCCTCACTCGCTGGGCGAAGACGGTGTACCTGGCCTCGGAGTCGTCGCGTTCTGGGATGCACTACAAACCAGTGCAAGTGGCGTTTGCGTCGCTGTGGAGGGTTCGGAACCGGACAGAATCCTCTGGGTCACGTGGGACAGCGTCTGCTTCGAGGACGGCTCGGGCGTATGCAACCCCGACTCCGCCAGCGACCTGACCTTCTCTGTCGGCTTCGAAGAAGCAACGGGCGGAATCTTAGTCGGCTACCTCGACATGAACGGCGAAGGGGCCTTCGACGAACGTGCGCAGGGTCAGACCTCGATCACCGGGATCACCAACACCGGTGCGCGTGGCTGCACCGCGGACCTGTGCGACATGTCCGGGCTGTGCGAAGACGGCTCGCCCTGCAACTACACAGAGGTTGCGGCGACCACTATCCGGGCCCTGAACACCATCGAGTTCACGGCGCGATAGCGGCCCTCAGCCGCCTCCAACGCCACCACCCTCCAACGCCACCAGGTCCGGCAGCTGGCCGGGCTGGAGCGTGCAGAGGTACGTCACCAACGCGAGCGGTCGAAGTTGCAATGGCATGACCAAGGGCGCCCTCACTTGGCCCTTGATAGCCTTTTGTCCCCCGCGCCCCCACACATACGACCCGTCATAGTCCGTAAGAACCCAGGCGACATCGGTGTCGTCGCGACTGTGCAGTGGGAACTCGATCGCCGCGGCGGGCATCGCAGACTTTCGTGAGACCAGGGTTTCGATCGCGCCCGGGCCTGTCAGTTTTCCCTCCGCATCGAAGTCCAGACTCGCCATGTAGACGCGCCATGCGCGACCGTGGGTGCACAACAAGAAGCGGCAGCGCGTGGTCCCGTCTGAGGTCACGCGGACCGCCATCGGTGCTCCGGACAGAAACTGTCCGCCCGAGACGGGCTGACTCATCGTCGGTGTACTGGGACCATCGACCCAGTAGTGCGAGACGGTCAGCGTACCGTCGCGCTCCTCGAGTGCCACTAGCCGACGAGCGTTCCCTCCGGCTGGACTCCCCAGCGCCAGTCGTGCATTGAGCACGCGGGACGTCGGCTTGCTTCGCCAGACAGATGCGGCCTTGGGTGGTCTGGGGGGCGAACCACCGCGAAAACGAGCGACCTCGACGACTCTTCCGTTGTCGGTCAACAGCGGCACGTCGAGCGTATCGTCGGCGTCGGCGAACGCAGGCAATAGCAGCTGAGTGTCGCGCGCCAGTGCCGTGTTCACCGGCTCGCCCGAAGGCGAGTCCGCAACCCGTAGTTTGGAAACGCCAGCCTCCGAGGTCACCCAGAACCGCCAAGACGACGACGCCTCCGTTCGAGCGCGATTGCCCCAGGGCACATGCACGCAATCGGCAGGAGGATCGAGATCGCGGCGGTGCGACATTCCTTCAGGAACCATGCGGCCAGACTCGGGATCGTGCTCGCGCAGCACCACATCGTAAATCGACCGATCCACGTCACCGCGTTGCACGAAGGACGCCGTCATCGAAGAGGCGAAGTTCGCCCCCTCATCCACGCCAATCGACACGCCTTGCGCCTGCATCCCGTCAATGTCGAGGACGATCTTGGGTGAGATCGCGATACGCCCTTCGTACTCCACCGCAGCGACTATTTCGTACGTCCCCGGTTCTTGGAGATCCAACCAACTCGATAGCGGCACATCTCCCTCGAGAACTTCGCCGGGTACGAGCGTGACGGTCGCAACCGGTGCGCCCACAGGCGGTCGCGTGTGGCCAGGCATCGCCCCCGCCAACGCACTGGTGACCTTGGTCAGCAAGTACGAAGGTCCCTGCACCGAATAGGTCGGCTGAGGGTTCTGTGCACTGAACGGGTCGGGAGTCACCACCGAGTGCGCACCGTCGTTGACGAGACGGACATGGACCCCAAAGGACTCGCCCACGATGAACCGCGACCTAGTCGACGTGAGTTGGATCTTCACGGGCGCGCGTTCTCGTCAGCGGCCAAACGGTACAAGACCTTGCTGCGCCAGGCGACTTTGACGAACACCTGCCGCAAGAGACGAGAGCGGGCTTTGAACACTTGATTTATACGAGTGTTCAATCCAAAGTCACTGCCGTGTCGCGACCGAGATCTGCCACAGGAGCGGCTCTCACTCGCGATCGGCTGCTCGCATCCGCACGGGAAGTGGTGGCTGAGCGGGGGTGGGCGGCGGCCACGAGCCGAGCGATCGCCGACCACGCGGGCGTTAATCTCGCCCTGATCAACTACCATTTTCGGTCCAAAGACCAACTTCTGATCGCCGCCCTGGACCGCGCGATGCTGGAGCTGAGCGATGCTGAGGCGCCGCCGCCTCGCGTTGCTTGGGCCGGCCTGCGCAAGCTGGCGCTCGAGTTCATCGACGTCCACGGCGAGAGCCCACAGATTCGTGTGCTGTTTGAAGCAACGCTGCATGCCGGTCGGGATCCTGAATTGGCGGCCGCGGTGCGCGTGCACCTCGACGCATTCAGACACTTCGCCGCGCACGCGGTTGAGTCGGCCGCCAAGCAAGGCGCGTTTGCCCCCGGCACCGATCCGAAATCGCTCGGGGTGGCCGTCGCGGCGTTGCTGGATGGACTCATCCTTCATCGGATGATCGATCCGCAGACCGACATCGCGGCGGCGCTGCGAACCGCGTTGGACGCTTGGACCACCCCGTCTGCTTAGACTCGGTCCGCCTCGCTGGGAACGCCGCGCTTAGAAGCGACCCGCGATAGTGATTCCAGAGAAGCTGGGGCTTATCGCCGCCGAGAGTCGAGCGGTGCGGAGATCCGCACGCGCATGGCGAGACGCCCGACCGGCCGCGATGGCCAGCGCGCCGAATCCGAGAACACCAGCCAGCGACCCGATGATCAGCTTGGTTCCGGTGCTGCGTTTCGATCGATCTGCATTTGTAGGCTCACCGTCGTCGAAGGTATCGCTGTTGTACTGCCCCAGCATCACACCGCCGCCGACCACCCCGCCAAACGCAACTGCAGAAAGCACGCCCGATGCCATCGCAGTACCGCGCCAGGCGGCGACACGTCGACGCGCACGTCGCTCGTCGGCGAGTTTCTCCGGCGTTCGAACCGCGGTAGGCACAGGGGGCACGGTCGGGGATGCCGCGGCGCCGCCCGCAGGGACAAGCGGTACGGCTTCGACCCGAAGCAACGCCCCGCACCCCGCGGGCGGTTCGTCC
>JAESSZ010000246.1 GCA_016763875.1 Nannocystaceae bacterium | reverse complement strand
TTCATCCTGAGAACTGCAGGATGCTCGGCGCCGCGAGCCACGACGATCTGGCGCGCCCCTTCGACCGCGCGCAAGTACGAGACCACTACGCGTGTGACATCGTAGGACGCAAGACAGTCCTCATCGCCCCGACCTGGGCGTACGGTGAAATGCTCGGCCATTGGGGCGACGACTCCGCGCTGTTCGAGCAACTGCTCGCCCACATCGAAAGCCTTGGCGCCAACACCGTCATCCGGATGCACGACACCTTCCGCTACTCGGACGAGCAGCGCGCCAAGCTGGCCGCATTGTCCCGCAAGCACTCGGGTGTGGTCTTCAAGTACAAGGACGAGGCCCCGGACAACTTCATCGATCTGCAGATCGCGGATGTGTTGGTGACCAACTTCAGCAGCATCGCGAATCTCTTTTACGCAACGCGCCGTCCGACGGTGCACGTCAACCCCGCGCTCGGAGCCGATTCCGAGCTCGTGTGGCGGACGCGAACCGGGGGCAAACTGGTCGAGCACCGCGGGACGACCCGCGAGTTGTGGAAGATGCCCCCGCAGGAGAACGGAGGTCTGCTGGCCAACTCGTTTGATGAACTTTTGGCCCAGGTCGAGCAGGCCCTGACGGATCCAAAGTGCTGCGAGTCACAGGCGCAGACGTTTCTCGACAAACACATGCTCGGCGGCGACGGGGGCAACTGCGCGCGTATCGACGCTGCGGTCGAGGCACTGCTCGCCAGCTGAGGTCATTTGCCCCGACACAGTGCGCCCTGCATACTCCGCCCCGTGGGCTACACATCACCCCGCGCGATCATGTTCGACCTCGACGGCACGCTCGTCGACACGATGTTCCTCTTCGCCGACCTCGCCGCGGAAGTCATGGCCAGACGGCATGGGGACGATCCAAAGGTTGCGCGTGCCCGCTATCTTGAGACCTCGGGGATCCCCTTTATCAAGCAGCCGGCGGTGATCCACCCGGACCACGCCGAAAACCAAGCTGCGTCCGACGAGTTCGAGGTGAGCAAAAAAGAGATCACCGCGCGTACTTCGTTGGACCAGCGTACGCATCAGGCCCTCAACGATCTGCGTGAACGCGGGCTACGCCTGATCGTGTCCTCGAATACCGGCCAGAACTTCGTCGATGAGTTTGTCCGCGGCAGTGGGCAGACGTTCGACTTGGCGCTTGGCTTTGACGAGACCGCTGGCATCGCCAAGGGCGAGCCTCACGTCGCCGCAACCTGTCAGACCCTGGGTTTGTCCCGCGACGAGATCTGGTTCGTCGGAGACTCGATCAAGGACGGGGAACTTGCGCACGAGTGCAACCTGTCCTTTGTCGGTCGGGTCGGCACCTTCACCCGGGCTGAGTTCACGCTGCGCTTTCCTGGAGTCCGTGTTGTCGAGCACCCCGCAGAGCTTCTGGAGATGATTGAATCATGCAAGTCGTGACATTGGCTGCAGGTCTTGGCGCTCGCCTCGGCGATATGACCAAGGCCACCCCTAAAGCTCTGATCGAGGTTGCGGATCGCCCGTTGCTGGACTATGCGCTGCGCTTCGCGGCGAAGGTCGGGGCAACCCGTCGGCTGGTCGTCGGCGGTTTTTGCCACGAGGACGTCGCCACCTTCGTGCGGGGGATCGCCCCCGAAGCCACGATCATCGAGAACCCCGACTATCGCCTCGGCAACCTGCTGACCCTGGTCGCTGCGCTGCCCCATTTGCAGGATGGCGGTTTCTTGCTGATGAACACGGACCACATCTACCGACCGACGATCGCGGACGTCGTGCGGAAAACGATCGATGGCGCCACGTCAGTCACGGCAATCTGTGATTTTGACCGCAAGCTCACCTCGGACGACATGAAGGTCGGCCTCGACGGGGATCGACGTGTCGAAACCATGAGCAAGCAGCTCGAGACTTGGGACTGCGGCTACGTGGGCATGACCTACGTCCCCGCGGCCAAGCGAGCCGTCTACCAAGCCGCAGTCGCCAGCACCCGGGAAGTCGTGGGCGAAAAGGCGGTTGTCGAGCAGGTCTTGGTGCAGCTGGCGACCTCGGGCGAGCCGGTGGAGATCGCCGACATCAGCGGCCACGGCTGGCTTGAGATCGACGAGCCCCACGAACGCGCGCACGCTGAAGCGACCCTTGAAGCCGAGCACTGGTGGGAATGAACGGGGCGGACGAGGCCGTCGACACCCTTGTCGTCGGGCACGTCACCCGCGATCGCCTCGACACAGGAGTTTTCCCGGGCGGCACCGCCTACTACGCCGCCCTCACCCACGCCGCATTCGGTTCGCGCGTTTTACTCAATACGCGGGCGGACCCGAGTTTCGATGTCGCTGAGGTCCTGGCCCAGACGGTGGCGGGAATCGAGGTGCACGTCACCCCCGACGAAGTCACGACCGAGTTCGAGAACCGCTACGACGCGTCCGGTCAGCGAACACAGTGGGTGCATGCGGTCGCCGGCTCGGTGGCCCCCTCGCACCAGCTCCCCGCCGTCGACGTCCTGCACCTCGCCCCTGTCCTAGGCGAGGTCGACCCCACCGTGTGGATCGATGCCGTCGATGCGCGAGTGGTCACGCTCAGCGTGCAGGGGTGGCTACGCCGCCTGGTGCCACAGACCTCCTCCACTGCCGCCCAGGTTGTGCGCACCGCGTGGGCGCCCGCAAGCGAGCTGCTGTCGCGGGTCCATTTGGTCGTACTCAGTCGCGAAGAGGCGGGCGTTGACGGCCTGCTGGCGCGACTGCGGGACCATGTCGAGACCGTCGTGGTGACCGACGCCGAACACGGCTGCCGAGTGTTTTCCTCTGGCAAGACGAGCCATGTCGGAATCTACCCGGCACGTGTCGTTGACCCGACCGGTGCGGGTGACACCTTTGCGGCCACGATGGCCCATGGGCTCGCCCGCGGTCTCGATGCGCCGGTTGCGGCCCAGCTCGGGGCCGCAGCGGCGTCGATCAGCATCGAAGCCACGGGCGCTGCCGCCCTACGACGCTTGCGCGAAGCTGAGGCCAGGGCGACCTCGATCGTCATCACCTCCGAGTGATGACATCGCCCAACTCTCGCGGCCCCGTCAGTCGGGCTCGATGGGCTTGGGCTTCTTGTCGAGGCGCCGCTCGAACCCGCGCTTGGGGTCCGCTTTGTCGTCCTCTTTGGAAAGAGGCTCAAGCTTCTCGCCCTCGAGACGGGCCATCGCCGCCGTGACCGCCAAGTCGCCGGTGACATTGAGAGCACTGCGGAACATGTCCAGTAGGCGGTCCATGCCGAGGATAAGCGCCAGACCTACGGTGGGGATCCCGGCCGCCGTAAGAACCATGGCCAACGTCACCATACCGGCCCCGGGTACACCAGCCGCCCCGATCGAGGCCATGGTCGCCGTTGCGACAATGCCGATCTGCGCGCCCATGGACAGGTCCATCTGGAACACTTGCGCGATGAACAACGCGGCGACGCCCTGATACAGCGCGGTGCCGTCCATGTTCACCGTTGAGCCCAGCGGAATCACGAAACTCGCGACGGGGTTGCTAACGCCGAGATTTTCCTCGGCGCACTCCATGGTGACCGGCAGGGCCGCCGAGCTCGACGAGGTCGAGAATGCGATGAGCTGCGCGGGCCGAACGGCGCGCAGAAACGCCATGGGCTTCAGTTTCGCGATGTAGATCGCGATGAAGCCGTAGACCAAGGTGCCGTGAATCGCTAACCCGAGCAGCACCGTCGCCGCGTAGACGAACAGCGCCGACAGCACCGAGAACCCGCTCTGCCCCACGACATCCGCAACCAGGGCCGCCACACCGTAGGGGGCCAGCTTCATCACGATGTGGATGATGACCACCATCGCGTTCTGGACTCGGTCCAAGATGTTGACGACCGGTCGCCCATCTTTGTCGTCGAGCAGGGTCAGCGCGATCCCAAAGAGCACCGCGAAGAAGATCACCTGCAGCATGTCGCCGCTCACCAGCGAGGCGATCGGGTTGGCCGGGATGATGTTGAGAATGTTGTCGATCGTCGACGGAGCCTCAGCGGCACGTTCGACTTCATCCCCCGCTGCACCCACGAATTGCGCTTGTAACGCTACCCTCGCTTTTTCATCGATGAAGCTTCCGGGGTTGATGAGATGGGCGATGCCCAAGCCAATCGAGACCGCCGCGGCGGTCGTCCCGAGATACAAGCCCAGGGTGCGAACGCCGAGACGTCCCAACTTCCGGACATCGCCAAGACTCGCCACCCCCACGAGCAACGAAGAGAACACCAGCGGCACGATCACCATCTTGATGAGCCGCATGAACGCGGTGCCGATGGGCTTGAGCCAGGTGACCAGCGTGTCTCCGAACCCGCTGATCGGCACCGGCCACACCGAAAAACCACCGCTTTCGAGTTCGGTCTGCTGCAACGCAAGCCAAACCTCGGCGGAGTCGTCGATCTTGGTGAGCCCCAGCTGGTCGCGGATTTGCTGGTCAGAGTCGCGGAGGCTGAGCGACTGGGAGTACGTCAGCCGAACACGACTCCAGGTCTCGACCTCCTGGGGGTCCCCTTTGCGGTCCTCTCGAGTCTCTGTGACGGTCTCGAGGATCGGCAAGCGCAACGGGGTGACCTCCCCGTTGGCTTTCTTCTTGGGCACAGGCAACTGCACCACCGTGGACGGATCGTCCCGGTCCGTGCGCAGTTCCAGTCGATCCCAGGACGAGACCTTGTAGAGGTCCGCATCCAGGAACATGGATTTCGGGCCCAGGGTCAGTCCGAGGACCGCCCCGACCAGCATCCCGATCAGGATCTTGGTGTAGACCTGCACGCAGCATTCGTATCACGGCCGAGCCCGATACGAGGCCGCTGTTGGGCTCCCTCCGTTACGGTGCCGCGGGCTCGCCCTCGCGGCCGATGTTCCAAGGCATCGCGCCGCACGCCTGAGCAAGCTCTCCGCTGGGCGTGTCGCATACCAGCGAGCTGCCTGGAACCGGTGCGTGGGCCACAACGCTGTCGCCGTAGATCTGGCGGCATGCGTCCTTGGGGTCC
>JAESSZ010000245.1 GCA_016763875.1 Nannocystaceae bacterium | reverse complement strand
CGTGCGATCGGATCGGTCGGGCATTGGGCGGGATGCTACCAGCGGTGAGCGCCTGCGACCGGCGGAAGCGGCCAACCGGACTGTGAGACATTGTCGTCGTGCACTCCCTTCGACCGCAGACAAGTTGGCTGCTTCTCTTTGCGCTTACCGGTTGCCAGCCGGCGGCGGACACAGAGTCGATGACTGCGCTGCAGGCCCGCTTTGACCAAACCGATGCTCGTCTGGCCGCGGTCGAGACCAAGCTCGACGGTGTGGCCGCAACGCTCGCTGCGATGGCGGCCAGCACGGAAAAGGAGGCGCAAGCTGCCGTCGCCGCTGAGGCTCGGCGCGAGGCACGTACGAAAGAACGCGAGCAGCGTCGCGTTGAACGCCGCGCCTCGAGCCTCTCCGACACGTTGCGGGACCCCTTCTCCGACGGCGAGGAGACCCCGCGAGCTGGGCGCGGAATACCGGGCGCTGCCGAGGGGATCCAATGCGAGGAGACACCCGATGGCTCCAAGTGCACGATGACTCAAGCACTGCTCGACACGATCTTGGCCAACCCCGACGTGCTAGCGAAACAGGCGCGCATTGTGCCCTCGATGCGTGATGGCCGAATCGACGGCTACAAGCTCTACGGGGTTCGGCCCGGAAGTCTGCCCATGCTGCTGAACTTCGCGAGTGGCGACATGGTCACGGGGGTCAACGGCCTCGAGCTGCATTCGCTCAGCGATGCAATGGGGATTTACTCCAAGTTGCGAGGCGAGTCCGTGTTGAACTTTGAGATCGAGCGCAAGGGGGAGCAGACCACGATTCAGGTCACGATCGTCGAGTAGCGCCGCTGGAGCGCACAACCATCGCCGTGCTACCAGCGACCGATGACAAGCTGGCCGCCGATGGCGTTGACGAACCGCGAAAAGCCACGCAGTGCCGCGAACTCGTACGTCAGGCCCAAGCCGATGTAGAGCTTCTTGGGCAACGGGATCTTCCCGATGAGCTTGAAAGGCATCGCAAGGCCGCGGTCTTTTTGTAGCGTGTCGTCGCCAAAGCGAAGTCGGGAGAAGGCGACGCCAGCACCCACGGTCGAGTAGTAGTGTTTGCCACCAAAGACAAAGAGCGCGGCGACGTGCCCGTAGTTGGCCTTGATGGTTTTGTTGTCGATCTTCGCGCCGAGAAGCCCACCGGCCATCGCGTACATGCCGAACTTGGGCGAGAAGTTACCGCCCACGCCAAAGTCCATCGCGTACGAGGCATGTCCCGCATTGACGCCGTCGCCTCGCCAGTACGAGTAGGTCGCCCCTTGCATCGCGAACGCGCCAAGAATCGCGTGCTCTCGGTCCTCGCGCCGTTTCTTGCGGCGCTTTTGCGCCTCGGTGAGGTCTTCGTCTTCCCCTTCGTCTTCCTCGGCTGTCGGCTCGTCGTCGCTCGGCTCGGACTCATCGCTGGGTTGCAAGTCCGCCATTGAGTCCTTGGGCGAGGGGTTGGGTGCAGGCGCCTGCACGACTCGCACGCCGCTTGCCCGGGCCTTGGACAGCGATGTCACGCGGCCGTTCTCCTGCACGACGACGAGAGTGTCGCCCTGTGAATCGGCCAGCTCTCCTTCGACAGGGCCGTCGGGAGTGTCGATGACAACCTGGCGCCCTTCGATTGCCCGCCAAGTCGCATCGTCGACCGCGGGCGTGGCTTTGGCAGGCGCAACCCGCTGCACGGGCGCAGGGGCGGTCTCCACCGGTGCGGCCGGAGCGGCGGCCAGCGTGTCTGTTGGTACGGGCGCGACCTCGGGGGCAGGAGCGGGTTCGTTGCTGGGCGGCGGTGGCAGAGACGTCGTGCTCTGCCCTGGTGCCAGTGCTCCGGCAGAGGTTGTCGTTTGTCCTGGTGGCGGCGCCGCGGGGGCGGCGACGCTTACGTTGGGCGCAAGCAGCACGGCAACGGTGAGCACGTACTTGGATGCAGTGCTGGATGCAGTGGCCGACACAGGTCAAGCATGACGCGCCACTCCACGAGGGCACAAGTTTATGGGGACAGGACTGTGCGCAACGTTGTCCCGATCACACCGCACCAGGTGCAATCGGCACTCGTACCTACGGATCCCTACCTTCAGGGCGACTCAAGCGGGGCAACTCAAGGTCGCCGGACGCGCCTTTCCCCCGTGCCCACGCCTCGGCGTTGACGCGCAGCGTGCGGCCGGCGCCCAGCCGAAGATGGTTGGCGACGAAGCAGTCCAGTGCTTCACGATGGGCAGCACGGGCCGGTTCGACCACGACCAACGCGGCGGTCTCGAGAGCTGCGGTGGCCTCCGCGGTGCCTTCTTTCAGCCGCTCGGCGACTGCGTCGACGACACCGATCCTAAAAGCCTCATGCCACTTTTTCGTATGCCCGGCGCCGTGGGTGGCCGACAACCATTCGATGCGGCGCACCAGCCAGTGCCACAACTCGAGCACCATGGCTCGGTCGCGGGAGCGTCCGACGAGCACGATCGCCGAGTCGTTGCTTCGCCCTAGCGTGTACGCGACGCAACCGTTGGCATCCGCAAGCGTTGTCGCGAGCGCGATTTTCCAACGTCGCAGTCGGCGACCAACCTCCAAGGGTTCATCGCGGGCGTCCACGATTGGATCTGGGTCTTCAGCCTCGGCCTGCTCGGCATCGATCCAAGCCTGGAGTCGATGCTTTTCGATCAGCGCCTGGGCTCGGAACGCCGCAAGCGCCGCCTCGTGTGGGTTGGGCGAGGCGGCCAGAGCGAGCAGCTTGCGAACGCGGTCTAACGCCGCGGGCGCCGCGCGACTATCCCTCTGGGGGCGGTTTGCAGACGCTGCCATTTTCGATCTGCGCGTTGGTTCGGTACGTGTTGAGCAACTGCCACGACTTCGGCTCGAACGCTGGGATCGTACCGTCTTCACGTACGTTGGTGACGTGATAGGTGTGTTGATTCCAGATGCGCCGCGCCTGAATCCAGCGGTCCTCGGCATCGCGAATCACCTGCACCGTGGGGGCGGTCTGCTTTTCATCGTAGCCAGGTCCCGAGACAATGATGATCTCGGCCGAACCGTCGTTGTCGACGTCGGCGACGACCGGATACTCGATCAACGTGCGCGAGCTTCGTGGTACTTGCAACTCGATGGCACCCTGGTCGCCAAAGACGAACAACGTGGTCTCGTCGGCGTACATCGCCTCGGCAATGCCATCGCCCAAGAAGTCGAACGCTGTACCCGCGGCCCAACCCGATCCGTCGTTGACCGGCACGCTCCAGTTCACGATCAAGTTGGGCTCGAACACGCTGTAGCTTGCTGCGGAACTCACCGCGAACTCCGAGATGTTGTCGCCGTCGAAGTCGTGCACCGTTGATGGACGGAACCAAGCGCCCAGGCCCGCTGGATCGCCCGTCGGCCGCATGTTGAGATTTTTGATCGTCCCGTCGTGTTCGAGGATCGTAATGCCACCGTCGTTGTTCACGATGATCTCGGGGTCGTCATCGTTGTCGAGGTTGGCGATCTGTGGGTACCCGGGGAGAACCTCGGGAAGATTCCAGATCACTTCTCCGGTGTGGTGGTACGCGGCCTGTCCGAGAATGAGCTCCAGGTCGCCGTCGCCGTCGAGGTCCGCCACGATCGATGCCGTATTGCGCTGAGCGAGGAACCAACCCGTTTGCGCTGGCGCCGAGAACAGCACGGTGCCGTCGGCGGCGACAATGTGGCCATCCCCGATGATCTCGGGCGAACCGTCGTTGTCCATGTCGGCGATCGCCACGGCGCCGCCCTGGTCCTGCTCCCAGATCGGATCGGTGGTCCAAAGCACGGATCCATCCGTATCAAAGGCGACAAACGACAGCGTGCCGAAGACCGGACCAACCGCGGAGATGATCTCGACCTCGCCGTCCCCGTCGATGTCGCCGAGCGCGGGCGTCACCGTTGCGTTCACGGCGTCGTCGATCGAGAAGTGCTCCAGGCCAGTGGCTCCGTCCAGCACGTGAATGCTGCCCAGGAGTCCCCCGGTCACGACGACGACATCAGGGATGTCGCACAGGTCGATGACGCCGTTGTCGTCGTCGTCGGTCAGATTGGCGACCAGCGGCGTCACTATTGATGGCGGGCCGTCCCACGACCACTGGACCTCCGGGTCGAATGAACCTGCGGGTGCCTGGTTGCCACACTCACCCACGCCGTCCATGTCGTCCACGACGGTGCAGGTCGGGCGCGGCGGCTCGAATGGGTCGAGATCGACTTGCATCGCCACATCGAGCTTCAACCCGCTGTCGTTGCTCTCCGTTCCCGTGTCGTCGATACCGACGGTGGTTTCCGAGACGCTGGCTCCCGCGGTTGTGCCGCGACTATCGCTCTTGGCGCCCGTGCTCGTGCCATCGGCCGCAGAATCAAACACGTTGCCGTCGTCGCCGCCACACGCGGTGCACACGGCAAGCAGGACCACCCCTAACGTTGCTTTGTCCGTCATCCCTTACCCATCCCCCACCCCGAACCATGCCTCATGCGAAGACCGGGCGGGGCGCCGAGAACCGTACCTCGGCGTGCGTTTCGCCCGTTCGAACGGCTGCAGGTGGCGCAGTGCACAGGTATTATTGCGAGGGTCATGGCCAAACGTCCGAGAGTCGAGAGCGACGCCGCACCTCTGACTTCGAACCCGTTTGCGGGCCTGTTGGGTGGGGAGGACCTTCCCGAGGCCGACGCCGCGGCGGTATCACCGATGTCCGCCGAGACTGAGGCGGCGGAGCCAGACGCTGAACTCGGTGAAGCGCTCAGCCAACGGTTGATCGTGCGGCGACAAAAGAAAGGGCAGGGTGGCAAGACGGTGACCTGTGTCGAGGGCCTGCCGCCGTCCACGCTCACGACGCTTCTTCCGCAACTCAAACGCGAGCTCGGGTGCAGCGCGAGGGTGGACGCGGAGCTGCTCGTGCGGGGACTGGTGACCACAACCGTGTCGCGCAGTGGTTGCGCGGACTCGGGGCCTCCCGCGTCGTGCTCGGCAATTAGCGGCGCGCTGCGTTACACTCGGTACTTGGCCCGGCGGCAGATCCACACTGAAATCGAGATCGATGCCCCCCTCGAAAGAGTCTGGGGGGTGCTCAGCGATTGGCCGCGCTACGGCGAGTGGAGTCGGTGGGTCGGGAGCATCGCAGGCGAGCTGCGGGTGGGTGCGCACCTCGATGTCCAACTCAACGTCGGTCGTCGGCCACTTGGGATCCAGCCACGGCTGATTCGTGTCGATGAAGGACGTGGGTTCTGCTGGGTGGGTCACATGCTGATCCGCGGCATCTTTGACGGTGAACACGCGTTCGACCTCGAATCTATTGCCGTCGACCGCACACGGTTCGTTCACTCCGAGCAGTGCAGCGGTGTGCTGTGCGGGGTCACGCTGGCGCTCATGCGCAAGCAGATTGAGGCCGGGTTCTCCGCGTTCAATCGCTCGCTCAAGGCGCGATGCGAAGACCAGCCCTCGTAGAGCTGCCCCGGTAGCGCGTTCGCTGCCCCTAACGTGGGTGCTCGGGCGGTAGTACTGTCTCGGGATGGCGGACGACCCGCTCACGCATTTTGACGCTGCCGGTCAGGCTCACGTCGTTGCCATCGACACGAAGCCAGAGACGCCACGACGAGCGCTCGCGGCCGCTCGGGTTCGCATGGCACCTGCCACCCTCGAGCGGATCCGCGACGGAAAGATGGGCAAGGGTGATGTCCTCGGGGTTGCAAGGATAGCGGCGATCCAGGCAACCAAGACGACGCCGCAAACGATCCCGCTGTGTCATCCGGTTCGCGTGACGTCGGTGGCGGTCGAGTTTGAGATCTTGGCGGCCCTGCCTGGCGTCGAAGTGACAGTCGAGGTCACGGCGTATGACCGCACGGGTCCGGAGATGGAAGCGATGCATGCGGCCAGCGTCGCGGCGCTGACGATCTACGACATGTGCAAGGCGATGGACCGCGGCATTGTCATCGAGCGCGTCTTGCTGCTCGAAAAATCGGGTGGCAAGTCCGGGGCCTGGACTCGGTGACGACGCCCGCGCCTCCGGCTCAGACTCACGCGCAGCGGGGCGCCACGGCCTTGGGCACGGCAGCGGCTGCGATTGTGATCGTTGCCGGATTGTCGGTTGCGCGGCCGGTCTTGCTGCCATTGCTGACGGCGGTGCTGCTTTCGATCCTCGTCGCGCCCGTGGTCCAGTGGCTGCATCGCCGACGGTTGCCGACCTGGCTGGCCGTGGCGCTGACCGTCTTGGGCCTGATGGCCGCGCTCGCTGGGTTTGGCACGCTCATGGTCGCGTCGGTCAACGACTTCTCCTCCGCGCTGCCGCAGTACAAGGCACGCCTGGCCGAGATGATGGACGCGGTTTCAGCGGCCATGGTGGACCTTGGCGTTCCAGTGACGCTCGACAACTTCTATGGCGAGCTTGAGCCCGGCACGGTGATTGAGACCGTGGGCAATACCCTCAACGGTCTTCTTGTCGGCCTCGGCAACGCAACCCTGACCCTGGTGACGTTGGTGTTCATCTTGCTCGAAGGCGCCGGGTTTTCGCGCAAGATTGAGCGCGCGGTCGACGATCCGGCACCAACGCTGGCGCGATGGGCGACTGCGGCCAGAAACGTGCAGAAGTATCTGGGCGTCAAGACAGCGATCTCGGCCGCGACGGGCCTGGGCGTGTACCTGTGGGCTTCGATACTCGGCGTCGATTTTGCCGTGCTGTGGGGCCTGACCGCGTTTCTAATGAACTACATCCCAGCGATCGGCTCGATCATCGCTGCGGTTCCCGCGGTTTTGGTGTGCACCGTGCAGCTCGGACTTGGCTACGCGCTCGCGCTGGCGGCGGGCTACATCACCCTGAACGTCTTGCTGGGGAACATCATCGAACCCGTGCTTCAGGGACGACGACTCGGTCTGTCGCCATTGGTGGTGTTCGTGTCTCTGGTGTTCTGGGGTTGGTTGTGGGGCCCGGTTGGCATGTTGCTTTCGGTCCCGCTGACCATG